>CAMZLT010000212.1 GCA_947311745.1 uncultured Flavobacteriaceae bacterium
AGTGTCAAGATTGGTACATTGTACCAAGCAGTACGGTAATGACACCAGCTGTTGGATTTGCTATTCAAGGTGATGTGGATACAGGACAATATCCGTTTATCGGTTATGCCGATTTTAACGGTGCGTTTAATAATGGTGTTTACAGCTATCCTTTAACTTATAACGCAGGAGGTTTAGACGATGATAATGCCTTGGTTGGTAATCCATATCCAAGTGCCATTGATACAGCAATGTTGCTAAATAACAATCCAAGTGTCAATTCGTTTCATTTTTGGACACATAAATCTGGTTTGTTACCAGATGGTTCGGCGTATGCAGGAGACGATTATGCAATTTGGAACAATTCAGGTGGAATTGCTTCTGCATCTGGCTCACCAGCACCTACAGGATTTATTGCAAGCGGTCAAGGTTTCTTTGCCGAAGCAAATGCAACAGGAACACTTACTTTTGATAATACGATGCGTGTTACAGGAAACAATACCGATTTTAGACGACCAGAAAACATAAATAGAGAACGTATTTGGATAAATATGCAACACGAGGATTATGGCGTTTTCAATCAGATATTGCTTAATTTTTCTGAAAATGGTACGATTAATTTTGATGCTAAACTAGATGCAGCTCGTTTTAATACCAATAATGCGATTTCCTTTTACAGCAACGGAAACAATCAAGAACACTTCGCTATTCAAGCACTACCAATTCTAGCTGATGATATCGTTGTGCCATTAGGATTTGAAGTAGCTAACGAAAGTATAAATCATCTAAAAATAGAAATAGATCATTCCGAAATGGATGCTAGTACAACTGTGTATTTACGTGATAATCAAGAAAATGTAGTACATAATTTGTCGGATACTGCCTATAATTTCACCACAACATTAGGTGATTATACCAATCGTTTTGAATTGTTTTTCCGTAGAGATGCTTTAAGTACTCCTGAAAGTATCGAAAACAACGAAAACTTAATCGTAAGTAATTATTCGGATACTGAAATACAAATCCAAACTAAAAATGGTGGTAATTACACACAAATTAAAATCTACGATGTTTTAGGAAAAGAAGTGATAAATAAAAAAAACAATGCAAACAATACCATTTTAAACACCAATATAAAACAAGGAACAGTTTTGTTCGTAAAAGTAAAGTTAGAAAGTGGGAAAATGTTAATGAAAAAATTTGTGAAGTTGTAGCGTGAAAAGTTTGTGAAGTAGAAAGTAGCTGTCCACTGAAAACTGCCTACTGAATACTGCTCACTGAAACAAAACAAAAATAGTAAGTTGTTAGTTTTTTTCAAAAGCGAAGTGGAGAAATCTGCTTCGCTTTTTCGCTTGTAGGTAAATCTATTTATAAAATAAATCTACTTAGACCTAAGGGTTTTAATGATTTTTGTGCAAATTTTTTAAAAAAAGGAAAAGTTATTTTTCCGAAAGTTCTACTTGTTATGGCAAGGAGTAAAAAATAAAAAACACTAATAGTAATGAAATAGAATAACCAGTAAAAAAACGGATTGTTAGTGTCTTTGTTGTGGTTTATATATTCAAAAAAATGTCTAGTAACAAAAGCAGAAAGCGAACCATTAATAGCAAAAACTACAATTATTAGTATTAATTGTAAATTAGATTTAATTTCCCAATGCTTCTTTAATTTTTCCATTGCTACAAATGTACTTTTTAGATGAGTAAAAAAATAACGATAAAAGAATTTAAAATAACTGAATGTTGTTTTGTTCGCTATGCCTTAATAAATTATGAGTTTTACTAATTAAATTAGCTTATTTGTGTAACGGACTAATAATTTTTACATCGCTAAATGCAATCACACCTCTAATAATACCATCTATACTTTTCTTAAGAGCTTCAATTAGTTGAAGTTTTAGTTGTGATTTATGGTAAATAATACTTACCTCTCTTGCAGGAATAGGTTTTTCAAATTCTCGTAAATTTTTGCGTTCTGCTTCGCGTAAATCTAAAGTTTGTAGATATGGCAATAAAGTCATACCTAATCCTTCTTTAGAAAGTTTAATTAATGTATTGAAACTACCGCTTGTTAGCGTAAAATCTTGTTCGTTTGTTTTTAAAGATTTGCAAAGATTTAAAATACTATCTTTAAAACAATGCCCATCTTCTAATAATAGAATATCCTCTAAATCTAGATCGTTTACAGTAATTTTTTTATTTTTAAATAACCGATGTTTGTCTGATAGGTAACCAACAAACGGTTCGTAATATAAAATACGTTCTTTAATACTAGTATCTTCTAACGGAGTTGCAGCAATTCCTACATCCAGATGACCATCTTTTAATTTTTTAATGATTTCTTCGGTAGTTAATTCCTCAATAATTAAATGAACTTTGGGATATGATTTTATAAAATTTTTAATAAATAAAGGCAATAATGTTGGGATAACAGTCGGAATAATTCCGATTTTAAAATCACCACCAATATATCCTTTTTGTTGTTCTACAATATCGGTAATACGCTGACTTTCATCTACAATTATTTTTGCTTGATCGATTATTTTTATGCCAATATCGGTAAGTTGAATAGGTTTTTTTTTACGATTAAATATGGTAACATCTAATTCCTCCTCTAATTTTTGAATTTGCATGCTAAGTGTTGGTTGTGTTACAAAGCACTTTTCAGCAGCAAGTGTAAAATTTTTATATTCAGCAACAGCAAGAAGGTATTTTAATTGAGTTATGGTCATATTTTTATAAATTATTCCTCTTCGTTATATTTTCGTAGTTTATTTAAAGCTTTTTCTTGTTCAAAATATTTTTCAACTTCACTTTTTGGTAAAACTTTTAAAAAAGAGGGATGTTGCTCAATAGCATATTGTATTTTTTTAACAATTTCATCAGCAGTTTCGTTATCATAATCTATATCTAATGGTTTTTTGATAACCATAGACTGTAAAACACCTCTTTTTTTTATTAATAATCCTTTCTTGTCAAAAGAACGTCTAAAGCCATCAATGACGATAGGTACAACAATTGGTTTATTTTGTTTGATAATAAACGCAGTTCCTCTACGAATAGGTTTAAAAGGTTTGGTTGTACCTTGCGGAAAGGTAATTAACCAGCCATCTTGTAAAGCTTTACTAATATTATTTACATCAGACATTTTTACCTGTCTTTTAATAGCTTTTCCTTTTTCACGCCAAGTCCGTTCAATAGAAACCGAACCGACATAAGCCATTATTTTTGGTAAGATACCAGCACGCATCGTTTCTTTTGCAGCTACAAAATATAAATTTGTTTTTGGATTCCAAAGATAGCCAATATCTTTAATGGTGTCTACTCTACCAGTTAATGACGCATTAAAAACATGAAACATGGCAACCACATCTGCATAATAGGTTTGGTGATTGGAAACAAACAAAACATTTTTATCTGGTAACTCTCGAATAATTTCCGAACCCTCGATATGTAGTTTGTTAAAACCTCTAAATCTACGATGTGTCATAGAACCTAAAAAACGAATGATAAAACGTTTTAGAAAAAGGGCATGACCAAAAGTATCTTGTTTATATAATCGCATAGTTGTATAAAATAATTAGATAGCAAATTTACAAAAGATTCGGTAAATTTTCTCATTTTTTTAATTTTTAAAATTGAAATTTTTATGTTAATTTTATATGGATTTGTTACATTTAAAGTTTTATCTTTGCTATTTATACTATAAAATGAGCAATACAATAGGAACTATTTTTAAATTAACTACTTTTGGTGAATCCCACGGAGTAGCAATCGGAGGAATAATTGATGGATGTCCGTCAGGAGTGAAATTAGATTTTGATAAAATTCAAACAGAGCTAAATCGCCGAAAACCAGGTCAAAATAAATTAACCACAGCAAGAAAAGAAAGCGATGTTGTTCGGTTTTTATCAGGAATTTTTGAAGGTGTTACAACAGGTACTCCGATAGCTTTTCAGATTGATAATACCGATCAAAAATCAAAAGATTATTCCGAAATTAAAAATGTATTTAGACCAAGTCATGCAGACTTTACCTATCAAAAAAAATACGGATTACGAGATTATCGTGGTGGAGGTCGTTCCTCGGCAAGAGAAACCGCAAACTGGGTTGTTGCAGGTGCAGTTGCAAAACAAGTTTTGGAACATCTTAAGTTGCGTATAACAATTAATGCATATACTTCTTCTGTCGGAAATGTGTATTGTGTAAAACCATATCAGGATTTAGATTTTTCAAAAACCGAATCCAATATTGTCCGCTGTCCAGATACCAATTTTGCAAATCAAATGATTGATTTGATAGCAAAAACAAAAAAACAAGGTGACACTTTGGGAGGAACAATTACTTGTGTGGTACAAAATGTTCCGATAGGTTTAGGAGAACCTGTTTTTAATAAATTACAGGCAAAATTAGCACAAGCAATGTTTTCAATTAATGCAGTAAAAGGGTTTGAATACGGTGCAGGTTTTTGTGCTACAAACATGAAAGGTTCGGAACATAACGATATTTTTAATACCGATGGTTCTACTAAAACAAATTTATCTGGAGGGATTCAAGGTGGAATTAGCAACGGGATGCCAATCTATTTTAGAACTGCTTTTAAACCAGTAGCTACCATTTTACAAAAGCAAGAAACGATAACTATAGAAGGCGAAAAAACTGTTTTAAAGCCAAAAGGCAGGCATGATACTTGTGTTGTGCCAAGAGCAGTCCCTATTGTAGAAGCATTGACTGCTTTGGTTTTATTGGATGCCTATTTGATACAAGTTTAATTTTATGCCTTATATTTTGAATTATGTTATAAAATCAATAACTTTGGAATTCTATTAAATATATGAAAAATGAAAAAAACCAACAAAATTTTACTTGTATTAACCATTATTTTGAGTTCGTGTAGTGGTACACAAAAAACAAAAAGTGCCATTTCCTCTGGTAATTATAATGCTGCTTTTGAAAATGCAATCTCAAAACTAAATAAAGATAAAAGTAAATATGCAAAACAAGTTCCGCTTTTAAAAGAAGCGTATGACAAGGCAAATGCAAAAGATTTAGCAGAAATTTCACGACTTAAAAAATCTACAGATAAGCAAAGCCTTAAAAAAATTTATAATTTGTACCTAAAATTAGATGTGCGACAAGACGAAGTTATTCTTTTAGAACCTTTAAAATACGATGGAAAAACCTATGATTTTAAAGTAAAAGAGTATACAAAAGATATTGTGAATTCTCGTAAAAAGTATTCCGATTATTTATATAGCACTGCTTCACCTTTATTGTATGGATCAAAGCAAAACATTCGTAAGGCTCACGAAATTTTAAGTAAAATCCAAGTAATAAATCCTGATTATCGAAGTGATTTAAATCAACAAATTTTAGATACCAAAAAAAGAGGAATGGATTATGTGCTAGTTAAACTAAAAAATAGTGTAGTAAATCAATTAAAAGATTCAACTTCGTTAGGTGTTTTAAAAAACTTTTCTGCTTTAAGTACGGGTGATTTTACCAATAAATGGATACAATTTCACGATAAACGCGATTATACTATACAGTATAGTTACGAAGCAGAAATTAGCTTAGATAAATTAGTGCGAATTCCAGAAAAGGTAAACACACAAAAAGTAAATCAAGCTAAAGAAATACAAACAGGCTGGAATTATACCTACGATGCTAAAGGTAATGTGTTAAAAGACAAAGATGGTAATGATATTAAAACGCCAAAAATGGAAAAAATTTCGGCTGTAGTTTCTTTGTTTCAACAAATAAAATCTACTACTTTAAATGGTAAATTGAGCCTTAAAAATCTAAAAACCAATAAAATTATTGGTACAACGCCTGTAAAAAGTGAAGCAAAGTTAGAAAATATATATGCTACCTATAAAGGAAATCCAAAAGCTATCGAACAAAAATATTACGATGCTTTAAAAAATAAAAAGAAACAATTTCCAGATGACACTGCATTTTCAAAATTCACCTTGCAAACCTTTAAAGAAAAGGTAGAACAAATTTTAGCTGCACAAAAATGGTAAATTGGCATAGTGCTTGAAATAAACTTAAGAGATTCTATTTTTTTTTGAATCTTTTTTATTAACCTTTTAAATGTAAAGATTATGAAAAAAATTACAGTATTAGTATTCTTTATTTTGCTAAGTGCTTGTAACAGTGCTAAAAAAGTAAAAAAAGAAATTTCAGATGGAAATTACGATCATGCAATTAAACTTGCTGTTAAAAAATTGCGAAAAGGCAATTCTAGTAAAAAGCAACAAGAAGTTGTTGTTTTACTAGAAGATGTTTACGGAAAAGCAGTTGCTTCAGATAACAGAAGTTTAAAAAGACTAAAATTAGATTTAAAAAATAATCCTTCGGCAATTGAAAATATTTACGAAACCTATATTTTACTTGATAAAAGACAAGATTTAATACGACCAATTTTGCCTTTGCATATAAAAAAGGAAGGTAGAGACGCTGTGTTTAATTTTGAAGATTACACCAATGAATTATCCGAAAGTAAAGCTAGTTTATCGGAATATTTATACGCAAATGCAAAACGATTATTAGCAGGTTCTAACAAAGAAAATGCACGAAAAGCCTACGATGATTTGAAATATTTAGATGAAATAAATCCAAATTATAAAAACGTAAATTCTCTTTTACAAGAAGCACACTTTAAAGGAACAAATTTTGTGGAAGTTGTTTTAGAAAACCAAACAAATCAAATCATACCAAGAAAATTGGAAGACGATTTGTTAGATTTTAATTCGTATGGTTTAGATAAATTTTGGACTGCCTATCACACGCAAAAAGACGATAGAATTAATTACGATTACCAATTAGCATTGCTTTTTAAACGAATTGATGTTAGTCCTGAACAAATTATAGAAAAACAAACGCCAATATCTAAAGAAATTGAGGATGGTTTTGAATATCTTTTAGACGATAATGGGCATGTAGCTTTAGATTCTTTAGGAAATAGTATAAAAGTACCAAAAATAGTAACGGTAAAAGCCGATATTTATAAAATTCATCAAGAAAAAGCGAGTCATATTGCAGGAGACGTTGTCTTAACAAATTTGCATACAAATCAAGAAATGGATACGTTTCCGTTGGAAAGTGAATTTATTTTTATACATGATTTTGCAGAAATGGATGGGGATATTAGAGCCTTAAACAACGATGAAAAAGAATTAATAAAATTAAAAGAAATACCTTTTCCAAGTAACGAACAAATGATTTTTGATACCGGCGAGGATTTGAAAAAAAAATTAAAAAGAATTATTAAAAAAATAGATGTGTAATACTATTTTTGAATTTAATTTGTAACCAAGCAGGTTGCTCC
>CAMZLT010000213.1 GCA_947311745.1 uncultured Flavobacteriaceae bacterium
TCTATTGATGTAAATAATGGTTCTTATACTAGTTCAAAAACTATTAGTAGGTATTTTGGTACGCCAATTACTGATTTTTCTTTAACAGGAAATTCAACTGCTGATTTTAATACAACAAATTGGAATACTACTACGGAAACATTTTACACACCAAGTTCTTGTATTACAGACTCTCCTAATGCCATTTACCAAAACAATCAGGATTCCTCTATTACTTTAGCAAATACAATTGATTTAACAGGTAAAGTAACTGCAACAGCTTCTTTTTGGGCAAAATGGGATATTGAAGCAGGGTTTGATTTTGTACAGTTTGAAATATCTACAGATTTAGGTAATTCATGGCAGCCACAATGTGGAAAATATACTAAAAATGGTGTAGTATCTCAAGGAATTCTAAACCAACCAATGTACGATGGTAATCAGGTAGATTGGGTAAAAGAGAAAATTGATTTGAGCAGTTATATTGGTCAAAATATTCTATTTAGATTTCGTTTAGTAAGCGATACTTTTACAACAGGACAAGGTTTCTTTTTTGATGATTTTAAAATAGAATCCATTGCAGCTAATCAAGCAGCAGTTGATGATTTAGAATTTAGAAATATTCAAATCTATCCAAACCCTTCAGAAAATATGCTTACCATAGAAATTCCTAATATTACAGATGTAGCACAAATTTCGGTATATACCGTAACAGGTCAGTTAGTAAAAAGAATTAATTCTATAAATAGTATAATAAATTTTGAAACAGTAGATTTAGAAACAGGAATCTATTTTCTTAAAATAAAATTAAATGATAAAAATAAAACTTTTAAAATTAGTAAAAAATAGAAATAATACCAGTATTGGTTGAATTTAACTTTATTGTATTTGCATATAATTACAGTATTCCTAAAATTTATTGCAATTATTGTTATAAAAACACTATTTAGCTGAATTATTGCTAAAATAGTACAGATAAAAGAACATCTATTTTGTATATTTGCAATACAATTAAATTACAAAACAATGGCAAAAATTAAAGTACAAAATCCTGTAGTAGAATTAGATGGTGATGAAATGACTAGAATTATCTGGAAATTTATTAAAGACAAACTAATTTTACCTTATTTAGATTTAGATATTAAATATTACGATTTAGGAATTGAATATAGAGATCAAACCAATGATCAAGTAACTGTAGATGCAGCAGAAGCAATAAAAAAGTATAATGTTGGTATTAAATGTGCAACAATTACACCAGACGAAGCTAGAGTCGAAGAGTTTGATTTGAAAAAAATGTATCGTTCGCCAAACGGAACTATTCGTAATATTGTTGGAGGAACTATTTTTAGAGAACCAATTATCATGAAAAACGTACCTCGATATGTACAAGGATGGACAGAGCCAATATGTATAGGGCGTCATGCTTTTGGAGATCAATATAAAGCAACCGATTTTGTAACGAAAGGAAAAGGTAAATTAACCATTACTTTTACGCCAGAAGACGGAAGTGATGTACAATCTTTTGAAGTATATCAATTTCAAGAAAACGGAGTAGCAATGGCAATGTATAATATCGAGTCTTCCATTTATGGATTTGCACGTTCTAGCATGAACCAAGCGCTTAAAAAAGGTTGGCCATTATTTTTATCTACAAAAAATACAATTTTAAAAGCCTATGATGGTAGATTTAAAGATATTTTTCAAGAAGTTTTTGATAATGAATTTAAAGATAAATTTGCAAAAGCAGGTCTTACTTACGAACATCGTTTAATTGATGATATGGTTGCAAGTGCAATGAAATGGAATGGTGGTTTTGTTTGGGCTTGTAAAAATTACGATGGCGATGTGCAAAGCGATACCGTTGCACAAGGTTTTGGTTCGTTAGGATTAATGACTTCTGTATTAATGACTCCAGACGGAAAAACAATGGAAGCAGAAGCTGCCCACGGAACTGTTACACGTCATTATAGAATACACCAGCAAGGGCAAGAAACTTCTACAAATCCGATAGCATCTATCTTTGCTTGGACAAGAGGTTTAGAACATAGAGGTAAATTAGATAATAATCAAGAATTGATAGATTTTTGTCATAAATTAGAACAAGTTTGTGTCGACACTGTTGAAAGTGGAAAAATGACTAAAGATTTAGCGTTATTAATTCATAAAGATAAAATGGAAAGAAAGCATTATCTTAATACGCAAGAATTTTTAAATGCCTTAAAAGAAAATTTAGATAAAAAATTGGCTTAAGAATAAGTTAATTTGTGAAAAATTAAATAAAAAAACACGAATATACATTGTTGTATTCGTGTTTTTTATTGTGTAATAAATTAAAAAATATTTCTATTACTACAAGTTAACTACATGTTGTTGCCAGTATTATTCGTTTTCGATTACCATAACTTAATGCTATGTTTGAGGGGATAAAACTGTACTACACGAATATTAATATACATTTTAATTGAGGATTTATGAGGTGTAAAAAATAGTATTATATAGTTTGTCGTTAAATTTTAAAAAAAAAGAGATAACATGGTGAGTATGAGTAATTTTTTTTGTTTATTTTTGGTTCATATCTTAGATAGTAAAAGAGTTTATGAGTATACAAGAAAATATAAATGTAATAAAGAAAGATGTTCCTAAAAATGTAATTTTGGTTGCAGTTTCAAAAACAAAGCCAGAATTAGATATTTTAGAAGCATATCAAACAGGTCAACGCATTTTCGGTGAAAATAAAGTGCAAGAAATGTGTGCAAAACATGCATCCTTACCAAAAGATATACATTGGCATATGATTGGACATTTACAACGAAATAAAATAAAATATATGGCTTCATTTGTTTCGTTAATTCATGGTGTAGATAGTTTTAAAACGCTAAAAGAAATTGATAAACAAGCAAAAAAACACGACAGAATTATTCCGTGCTTGTTACAAGCTAAAATTGCGGTAGAGGATACAAAATTTGGTTTACATTTTGATGAAATTGAATACATTATAAAATCAGAGGAACTCAAAAACTTAAAAAATATAAAAATTTCTGGCTTGATGGGGATGGCAAGCTTTACCCAAAATACAGACCAAATAAAAGCAGAGTTTACCACATTAAAACATTTTTTTGATAAGTTAAAAACAAAAAATAATCTTGATAATGTTACATTAAAAATACTTTCAATTGGTATGAGTGGTGATTATAAAATTGCAATGGATTGCGGTAGCACTATGGTACGTGTCGGTTCTGCTATTTTTGGAAATAGAAATTATTAAAATAAATTTAAAACAAATAGTATAGTAAAATATAATTATAAAATTATGACAGATAAAAAAATAGAGCATATTTCAGATGATGTTTGGCTGTATTTACTTAAAGAAGCCTTAGATAGAGGGGTCAAAGTAACTATGAATCACGGTTTTATGTATAAAGGATATAAATTAGGTAGTTTTTTAGTTCGTGCAAAAAGACGTGCGAATAAAGATATTGTACGAAAAATAGAAGAAGTAGGTTTTTTATATAAATACCATAATAAAACTTCGCCAAATGATTATCTTGAAAAATACATACACGATTTAGAAAACGATGATAACCCTGTTAAAATTTCTTATATAACAAGGTTTAACTGTTACGTTCTTCCTAAAAAAAATATTTTAGATAAAGAATTGAAAAACAGATTAGTAGAGGTTTGGAAAGAAAAATTTGGAGATACTAGAAAATGGAAAAAACGAGATGGTTATCGCAAAAAAGTTGCTATTTGGAAAAAATACAGATACGATAAAGCTTTAAATCCAAAAGGAGCTTGGGTGCCTGTTCAAAATGAGGCTAAAGAGTTGTATTTTTGGGTATACGCTAGAAGGAAAAAACCACATTTAATGGAAAAAATAGTTAAATATTTTACAAATGAAGAACTTGTTGAATTACAAAAAGAACATTTCCCAATAGATTCAAAGTATATTGAAAAACCAAGATATAGACGAATAACTAAAGAGGAAAAACTAAAAAGAAAGCAACAAAAATAAAATATTATTTCAAACGAAATTCTGCATCAAATTCAACATGTTTTGATGAAAATATCTGATTTAATAATTGTTGTTCTAACACTGTTTTTTTTGGTTTGGCAATGAAACTATTTTTTGATAAAATCCATAAATCATCTGCATATTTTAAGCAGAGTTGTATCTCATGTGAGGATATCAATATCGTTTTTTGTTGCGTCTTTACCAATTTATGCAAAAGATGAAAAATTTCAATCTTGTTTTCAATATCTAAATGAGCAGTTGGTTCGTCTAATAAAATAATAGCTGTATCTTGTGCAATAGCACGTGCAATCAATACTTTTTGATATTGTCCATCACTAAGTTCGTCTATTTTTTTGTTTTTTAGATGTTTGATAGCACACAAATCTATCGCATTTTTTATAATTTGAATATCTTTTTTACTCAATTTTCCAATCCAATTGGTGTATACTTGTCTGCCTAGAGCAATAATTTCATAAACTGTAAAATTACTCGGTGGAATTCTTTCAGATAGTACTATACTTAATTGTTTGGACAGTTCTACAGCACTCAAATTTTTACTATTTTTATCTTGAATTTTTATTGTGCCGTTTAATATGGGTTGTGTTCTTGAGATACTGCGTAGTAAAGTAGATTTTCCGATACCATTTTTACCAACTAAAGCAATAAATTTAGCATCCATTACCGAAACAGTAATATTTTTTAAAATAATTTGTTCTTTCTTTTTATGAAAATAACCAATACTTAAATTACTTAGTTTTAAAATGGGATTTTTTGGCATAAATTTTTGCTAATTTCTTACAAAGTTACTACATATTTATTTGTATTATTTTAAAAAAATGTAATTTCGTAGCAAAATTAAATACATGTCAAATTCTATAGAAGAAAAAATAGAAACGTTGCGAGCAGAATTACGCAAACACAATCATAATTATTACGTATCGGATAATCCGACAATATCCGATTATGAATTTGATTTGAAATTAAAAGAATTAGAAGCTTTAGAATCAAAACATCCAGAATATTTTTCCAAAAATTCACCAACTCAACGTGTTGGAGGTGAAATAACTGAAAATTTTAAAAATGTAACACATACCAACCGAATGTATTCCTTGGATAATTCGTATTCGCAAGAGGATTTGTACGATTGGGAAAATCGTGTAAAAAAGAATTTAGGTGTTGAAAAACTTACGTATACTTGTGAGTTAAAATACGATGGAGCTTCGATAAATTTAAGTTATAAAAATCGAAAATTAGTTTCGGCAGTTACACGTGGAGATGGTTTTAAAGGCGATGATGTAACAGCAAATGTCAAAACAATTAAATCCATTCCGTTACTAATTAACGATGGATTTTTAAACGATTTTGAAATTCGTGGCGAAATTATTATTCCGCTTGACGGCTTTAATAAAATGAATGCAGAACGCCTAAAAAATGACGAGGAAGCCTACCGAAACCCAAGAAATACAGCAAGTGGAAGCCTTAAGTTAAAAGATAGTGCCGAAGTAGCAAAGCGTCCGTTAGATTGCTTGTTGTATCAAATTGTAACGGATTCTACAAAGTACAAATCGCATTTTGAAATTTTGCAAGAAGCACGAAAATTCGGCTTTAAAATTCCAACCGAAATAGTGCAATGTACTTCTATGCAAGAAGTTTTTGCTTTTATCCATAAATGGAATACCGATCGCTTTGATTTACCATACGAAACCGATGGTATTGTAATTAAAGTAAATAATTTGCACTTTCAAAACGAATTGGGGTTTACATCAAAATCGCCAAGATGGGCAATTGCATACAAATTTAAAGCAGAACAAGTTGCTACAAAACTGTTGTCTATAGATTATCAAATAGGTCGTACAGGAGCAGTAACACCTGTTGCAAATTTAGAACCAGTTTTATTAGCAGGAACTGTTGTGAAGCGAGCATCTTTACATAATGCAGATCAAATTGAAAAATTAGATATTCGTATAAATGATACTGTTTTTGTTGAAAAAGGAGGCGAAATAATTCCTAAAATTATTGCCGTTGATTTTACAAAAAGACCTAAAGATTCGGTTAAGACCGAATTTTTAAAAAACTGTCCATCATGTAATTCAGCTTTGGTTAGAAAAGAGGGAGAAGCACATCATTATTGCTTAAACGAATTTGGATGTAAACCACAAATTATAGGTAGAATTCAACATTTTATAAGCCGAAAAGCAATGAATATTGACGGAATTGGCGATGAAACCGTAGAACTTTTATACGATGCCGATTTAATTTTAAATTATGCCGATTTGTACGACTTGACTATTGCCGATATTTTACCATTAGAACGAATGGCAGAAAAATCCGCTCAAAATATGATTGAAGGGATTGAAAAATCCAAACAAATACCTTTCGAAAAAGTGTTGTTTGCATTAGGAATTAGATTTGTAGGAGCAACAGTTTCTAAAAAATTGGCAAAACATTTTAAAAATATAGATGCCTTAGCACAAGCCAATTTTGAAACCTTAATAGCTGTTGATGAAATTGGCGAACGAATAGCAAATAGCATTCTAAACTTCTTTAGCGAACCAACAAGTATTTCCATTTTAAATAGATTAAAAGAAAAAGGTTTACAATTTCAAATTGTAGAGGATGACACTTCTGTTTCAGACAAACTAAATGGTATGTCCTTTGTAGTTTCAGGAGTTTTTGAAAAATTTTCACGAAACGATTTAAAGAAAACTATTGAGGAAAATGGTGGTAAAAATGTAGGTTCTTTATCTAAAAAAACCAATTTTTTAATTGCAGGAGACAAAATGGGACCAGCAAAAAAGGTAAAAGCCGAAACCTTAGGAATTAAAATAATTTCAGAAAATGAATTTATAAATATGATTTCATAACCTATAGTTTTACGTTATTTTTTTCTCATAAAATAAACTAATTGCCATTACTATTTTGTATTTTTGCTGTTGCGTATGATAGAATTTATTTTAAATAACAAACACATCAAAACTGAGGCGAAAACTGGTATGACCTTAGTAGATTTTATTCGTGAAAATCAAGAACTTAAAGGAACAAAAATCGGATGTAGAGAAGGAGATTGTGGTGCTTGTACCGTTTTAGTAGGTACATTACACAACCAAAAAGTACAGTATAAAAGCATAACTTCGTGTATTTCGCCTTTAGGTAATGCTCACGGAAAGCATATCGTTACTATTGAAGGTATTAATCTTGAAAAAAAACTGAACATTGTACAAGATGCAATGGCAGAAAATTTTGCTACACAATGCGGATTTTGTACACCTGGTTTTGTGGTTTCTTTAACAGGATATGCTATGAATTCTTGCTGTTCTGAAACTAATCAAATTGATGCTATAAGCGGAAATATTTGTCGTTGTACAGGTTATAAATCTATCGAAAAAGCAGCAAATCAAGTTGTAGAAAAAGTAGGTTCAAGTTCCATTTCAGATTTGATTAAACAAGAATTTATTCCTGCATATTTTACCGAAATTCCTAATAAATTAGCACAAATTAATTCAAAATTTGAAAAAATAGATTTTTCAAAAAAAATTGTAGCTAGCGGAACGGATTTATACGTACGATATGCCGATAATTTATCCGAAAAAGAAGTTAGTTTAGTAGCAAATTTACCAGAATTAAAAGGGATTTCCGTAGAAAATGGTATTTGTAAAATAGGAGCAAGTACTACGGTTTCCGAAATGGTTCAAAATGCCGAATTACAGCAAATAATACCGAATTTAAAAACGTTTTTAAAATTGGTTTCCTCTGAACAAATCCGAAATATGGGAACACTAGCTGGAAATTTTGTAAACGCTTCGCCAATTGGTGATATGTCTATCTTTTTTTTGGCGTTAGATGCAACCTTACATATTCAAAATGTAAAAACTAAAAAAGAACGAGAAATACCATTTAAAAAATTTCATCAAAATTATAAAAAATACGATTTACAAAAAGAGGAATTGATTGCAGCAATTAGCTTTTTTGTTTTAACAGAAAACACGCTTTTTAATTTCGAAAAAGTAAGTAAACGTACCCATTTAGATATAGCAAGTGTCAATGCAGCTTGTAGTATGGAAATTGAAAATACTACTATTTTAAAAGCACATTTTTCAGTAGGAGGAGTTGCAGCAATTCCTAAATATTTAGAAAAAACAAGTGCTTTTTTGATTGGAAAAAGTATTTCTGAAAAAAACATACAAGAAGCAGAGCAAATTTTACAATCCGAAATTAGTCCAATTGCCGATGTAAGAGGAACAATATCCTACAAAAGATTATTAGCAAGACAACTATTTTTTGCTCATTTTGTAGCATTATTTCCTCAAATTAAATTAGAAAAATTAGTATGAAAAATATAGATTCTTACACGCATCTTAGAGGCGAATCATTGTTTGTAGATGATATAATGACTCGAAAAGATACGCTTTATGGCTTGACTTTTTGTAGCCCTAAAGCACACGGAAAAATTATTTCGGTTAATTATGCTAAAGCAGAAGCCGTTTTAGGTGTTATCAAAATTTTCACATACAAAGATATTTTAGGCGAAAATCAAATCGGAGGTATTATTCAAGATGAGGAACTTTGGGCAGAAAAAGAAGTACATTTTCAAGGACAACCAATAGCTTTTATCGTTGCAAAAACCGAAGCAATAGCAAAAAAAGCACGAAACCTAATTGAACTAGAAATTGCCGAATTACCAGTTATTACCACAGCGAAACAAGCCAAAGAAAAAGGAAAGTTTATTAATGATCCACGAAGTTTTAATTTAGGCAATACCGAAAAAGCCTTTAAAAATTGTGATTATATTTTTGAGGGAGAAACCTTTAGTAACGGTCAAGAGCACTTGTATTTAGAAACGCAAGGTTGTTATGCAGTTCCGTTAGAAAATGGTACTATAAAAATAACTTCCTCTACGCAAGGACCAACACAAGTGCAAAAAACAGTTGCTCGTGTACTAGGAATTCCGATGCATAAAATCGAGCTTGAAGTTATTCGTCTTGGAGGAGGTTTTGGTGGAAAAGAGGATCAAGCAACGCCTTGGGCAGTTATGGCTGCAGTTGCAGTACAACATCTTAAAAAACCAGTAAAATATATTTTAAATCGACACGATGATTTAAAAATGACTGGTAAACGACACCCTTACGAATCTACTTTTAAAATAGGTTTGGATAAAAATCTAAAAATTAAAGCCTTTCAAGTTGAATTTTTGCAAAATTCAGGAGCAGCAGCAGATTTATCTCCTGCAATTGCAGAACGAACTTTATTTCATGCAACAAATAGTTATTTTATACCAAATGTTCGTACAACCGTTTTAAGTTGTAAAACAAACTTACCTCCAAATACTGCCTTTAGAGGTTTTGGTGGTCCACAAGGAATGTTCGTAATCGAATCGGCAATTGCTAAAGCAGCATCCGAACTTAAAATGGATAAAGCAACTATTCAAAAAGCAAATTTATTTCAAGAAAATGATGTGTTTTCTTTCGGACAAATTGCCACTAAAGTGGAAGCTGAAAATACTTGGAATACTGCGTTTCAAAAATTTAATTATACTAAAATTGAAAAAGAAATTGCAGAATTTAACGCAAACAATTCCACTTTAAAAAAAGGGGTTTCTGTAATGCCAATAACTTTTGGGATTTCCTTTACCAATACACCAATGAATCACGCAAGAGCTTTGGTACATATTTACCAAGACGGAAGCGTTGGTGTCAGTACAGGTGCTGTTGAAATGGGACAATCCGTTAATACAAAAATGCTACAAGTGGCACAGCAAACATTAGGTGTGACACCAAATATGGTTAAGCTAGAAACGACTAACACCACACGTGTAGCAAATACATCACCAACAGCAGCAAGTGCAACAGCAGATTTAAACGGAAAAGCAGTTTTGATGGCTTGTAATGCTTTAAAAAATAGATTAAAAATTGTTGCAGCAAAAATGCTTTTCCAAAATATGGAAAATATTTCTTTTAAGGAAAATCATATATTTATTGACGAAAAAGAATCCGGTTTATCATGGTATGATGTAGTTGCACAAGCAATGTTAGAACGTGTTTCCTTATCGGAAAATGCACATTATGCAACACCAGAAATTCATTTTGATAA
>CAMZLT010000214.1 GCA_947311745.1 uncultured Flavobacteriaceae bacterium
ATTTAAAAAAAACATACGGAAAAGTTACGGTTTTAAATATTGAATCGTTACAAATTAAAAAAGGACAAAGTCTTGGTTTGGTAGGTAATAATGGTGCAGGAAAAACAACTTTTTTTAATTTATTATTAGATTTAATAGAACCAACAATTGGCGAAATTAAAATTGAAAATATCGTTGTAAACCAAAGCGAAGATTGGAAGCCTTCAACTGCTGCTTTTATTGACGAAAGTTTTTTAATTGGCTATTTAACACCAGAGGAATACTTTTATTTTATAGGTGAATTACGAGGGAAATCTAAAGCAGATATCGACCAATTTTTATTACAATTTACCGATATTTTTAATGACGAAATTTTAAATAAAAAGAAATATCTTCGCGATTTATCAAAAGGAAATCAAAAAAAAGCAGGAATAATTGCTGCTTTAATTGGTGAACCTGAATTAATTATTTTAGATGAACCCTTCGCAAATTTAGATCCAACTACACAAATACGATTAAAAAAAATGCTAAAAGAACTAACCGAAAACAAAAATAGAACGGTTTTAATTTCTAGCCACGATTTACTACACGTAACCGAAGTTTGCGAACGCATCGTTGTTTTAGAAAAAGGCAATATGGTAAAAGACATAGAAACCTCACCAGAAACTTTAAAAGAATTAGAAGCACATTTTACAGTTTCTTAACTACTAAAAACCATATAGTAATTAACTTTATTAGGATCAGAAAAGTTATGAAAAGTTGTCAAATTTGCTTGCAATAATCAATTATTTATGCTAATTGTTACAACAGATTTATATCACGACAATATCATTTTGGCGAGACTGCGAATATAAAATCGTTACTAAAGTCAATCCTCAATACAGGTATTTTATAGAAAAAAAAATTCTTTATTGAATTTTTTTGATAATCTCCAACTTTTATAACGGATTCATTTATTACGCCACTTGCACAACAGAAATACCATCATCAATATACACCAATAATTTTTCCGCAATTTTAAAGCCCATTTTTTCTAAAATTGCAGCATAATTTGAAATTTGAAATTTGTGATTTGGTTCTGGTTTACCTGTTTTATAGTCTATAATAGTTGCTTTATTATCTTTTATTGCAATACGATCTGGAATTAAAATTTCATGCGATTCGTTTATAATTTCTCGTTCGTTATAAATCGTATATAAATCGGTAAAATATGTCGCTAAATTTTCATTTTCAACTACTTTTTGAATGGTTTTAGTAATTTCTACTTCTTTTTCTAAAGGAATTTTACCACTATTTACAAAACTAGTAATTACTTTATTAATATCGGATTTTGTATAGATACTTGCTAGTATTTCATGAATGATATTTCCGTATTTTCTAGCATCCTCAAAATCGGTATTTAAAACCGAATTTGCAACAATAGTTATGTTGTGTTCTTGCCAAGGCGAACTAAAAAATTCACCTTGTGTTTCGCTAATTATCGATACTTTTTCTTTTTTGGAAATACGTTCTGGATTTCCGTAGCTGTATTCTAATTTATCAGTACTCCAATCGCCAATTTTAGTTAAATAATCTATAAAAAAATGCGAATAATTTTTTAATCTATCTTTCGGAATTTTTATATTTTCACTAAGCACATATAACTGCTCTTTTGCACGAGTTAAAGCAACGTAAAGCAAGTTAAAATTATCCAATTCCATTGCTGCTTCTTTTTCTTGAAAAAGGGTTTTTCCATACAATCCAGCTTCCATTAAAGTTTTATTATAAGCTATTAAAGTTGTAGTAAAGTCGTTATAAACGGAAGGATTTAATTTGTCATACCAAATTTTTGTTCCTTGATGTACTTTATAAATATTCAAATCATAAGCATAAATAACCACAGGAAATTCCAAACCTTTAGATTTATGAATAGTCATTATTTGCACGGCATCTTTTCCTTGCGGAACGACAATACTTAACTTTTCTTTTTTCTCTTCCCAAAATTCTAAAAAACCTGTAATTCCTGTGTTTTTTTTGTGCGAAAACTCTAAAACAAAATCTAAAAAAAACTGCAAATAGGCATCTGATTTTTGTATTAATTTAAAGCTTCGGATACTAGTTTCAATGCTTTCATAAAAAGGTAAAGCAATGAAATTTTCAAAATCGAATAAATACCCTAATTTGTTTAATTCCGTAAAAAAAGCAGCAGGTTCTAAAGCGATATATTTACTATAAAATTCGTGTTTTTCTAAGGTAGAATTACTGTGATTATGTAAAAAACTAAGTATTGCAAATTTTGCATCTGTATCGTTTGGTTCGGTTATAAATTTTAGTATATCAATTACAAAACGTACTTTGTCAGAATTTTCAATCAATAAAGTTTCCGAACTGATTACCGAAACTTCGTTTTCGTTTAGATAATTTGCAATAGCAACTCCTTGTTTTTTCTTTCGTACTAAGATACAAATTTCATTTTTAGCAAATGTGCCATCTAAATTTTGGATAATTTCTAGTATTTTTTTAGAGAATGCTTCGTCTTTTTCGGCTGTGGTTTTAACATTTTCTAAAAAGGACAATTGTACAAATCCTCCTTTATTGCTATTTTCTGCTTGTTTATTTCCTATTTCGTATAAATTAGCATAATCACTATTTTGCAAATATTTTGAAATATGTGTAAAAAAAGCATTGTTAAATTTTATTATTTCAGAATAGCTTCGATAGTTTGTCTGTAAAGTTTCGGTGTGTTTTTGTACAAAAAACGGATTGTAATCGTTTGTTAAAGCGATAAACTGTTCAGGATCGCTACCTCTCCAACGATAAATAGATTGTTTGGCATCACCAACTAACATTAAAGTACCTAATTCGCTTTTTTCATTTTCACTTTCTAAAGCATTTTTTAATAACGGAATGCTATTTTTCCATTGTAAAATAGAAGTATCTTGCATTTCATCTATGAAATAATGTCTGTATCGTTCGCCAATTTTTTCGTAAATAAAAGCTGCTGGTTGTTCGGTTAGATGTTTATGAATAATTTGATTAAATTCTACATTTAATCTAATGTTATTATCGGTTTTTATTTCGTCTAAAATAGTATTTATTATCGTTAAAACGGAAAGCGGAATTAGACTTTTTCGCACCAATACATCCAAAATATAATTTGGATAATCCTTTTGGTATAAAATTTTAGATTTGGCATATAATGCTACTAACTCATCGCGTATGGAATCAATAACAATCTTAGCACTTGCCGAAGTTTTTCCGCTATATTGGTTGTGATTTTTTTCGATATTACCATCTAGCCTTCCTGAAAACAACAACCCTTCTAAATTTGAATTTTTTAATTTTATAAAATGATTAATAATATCACCTCCGCCTGCAAAATCGCTTTTATTTAGTGCAGAATCATTAAAAATTGCAAGTCCTTTTTCTCCAATAATTTTAAATTTTTGTACCGTTTCTTGGATTCTTTTTTGCAAAATTTTGTCTAAAAACACAAAATCGTTTATTTTTTTATCCTCTAAACGTTTTATTTGTAAAATATCGGTTTCTTTGGTTAAAAGTTTGGCAATTTCTTGTAAATCTAAACTTACATCCCAACTTTTATCATCGTTTGCTTTTTGTTTTGCGTAATCGATAAGGGTTTTGGTAATTTTTGGCTCTATTCCTATTTTGGCAATTAATATATCAACGGCTTCGTTTAATAAAGATGTTGGATCCATTTCTACCTCAAAATTCATAGATAAACCCAAATCAAAAGCAAAACTTTTAATTAATTTGTGTGTAAAACTATCAATAGTTGTAATACCAAAAGCAGCGTAGTTATTTAAAATGCTTTTTAATACTTTTTCCGAACGATTTTTAAGTGTATTTGTATCTAGATTTAATTCCTTTTGCACATCCAAAAACAAAGAATTTTTAGGTGTTTTTGTCATTTCTGAAAAGGCGATTAAACTTTCTAAAACACGTTCTTTCATTTCAGCAGCAGCTTTATTAGTAAAGGTAGTTGCTAAAATTTCTTGAAATTTAAACCGATTACTTGTACTTAGAATAATTTTTAAATATTCCTTTACTAAAGTATAGGTCTTACCACTTCCTGCGGAAGCATTATACACTTGAAATGTTTTTTTAGATAGCATAGTTCAAAAATACAAAAAAAGCCAAGCAATTTTGCTTGGCTTTGAGTTTTTATATACGTAAAAATTATTTTTCAAACACAGTATAATTTGAACCAATAGTGAATTTTACAGTATTTCCACTAAAAGAAACAACAACATTTACTGTATCACCCTCAGCAGTAATTGTATAAATACCATTATTACCAGTGTTTTCCCAAGTTCCTGAAATTGTTCCATCATTAATACAATCTTGTCCTTCTTGAAAATAATCTGCTTCGGTAAAAGTACCGTTACTTGCAAAAATTATAGTACTTTGCTTTTCACAAGCGGTAGGTTGAATAAGCTCTCCATCCGAAAAAGATTCTTTTAAAGTCCAAGAACCAATTATTTTTTCACTTGGCCCATCATCTTTTGATTTACAAGAGTTAAAGGAAATGGCTACTAATAAAAGTAAAATTACACTAATTTGTTTTAAAGTTTTCATAAAAATTTATTTTAAGTTATGGTTACATTTGTTTATTCACATTTTTAATTGCCTTAGTAAATTCCTCTATATCATTATCGTTCATAATAAGATGCACGGCTTCACTTGCTATTTTATCTACATTTTCTAACGGAAAACTAAGTGCTATAATTGCTTTTTTAAGCACACTAACTTCGTCTTTTGTTGGTGTATCATCTGCATAAATCATTTGTCCTAA
>CAMZLT010000215.1 GCA_947311745.1 uncultured Flavobacteriaceae bacterium
GACTTGTAGTAACATAATCATCGTTAGCGATACCATTACCCATACTGGTAACATCCCCTAAAGGAACAACTGTACCATTAGCATCATGTGTTTCTAAATAGGCTTCAAAATTATCGTCTGGCACATAGGTTTCTCCTAAAGGACAATGTGTGCTAAAACTACTTGCAGGATCAATTTGTGTCCAGTTTGTAGTAGAATATGCAACGTCATCTACTTCAATACATAATAAATTTGGGTTGTTAGTTGCATGAAAAGCAATAAAATTTGTGTTATTACCATTTTTAACATTTAATGACGTTAATTGATTGTTTTGACAATATAATTCATTTAATGAGCTGTTTATGCTAACATCTAATGTTGTTAATAAATTTGTATCACAAGCTATATATTGTAAATTCAAATTTGTACTAACATCTAATGCTGTTAATTGGCAACCTGTACTTAATAGGTGTGTTAAATTAGTATTATTCGATAAGTTTAGTGTTCCTAATGGGTTGTTTGAACAATGTAAATAAGTTAACGCAGTATTTGAATTAATATTTAGCGAAGTTAATTGATTAGTATTACATGTTAAAGATGACAATAAAGGGTTTGTACTTGTATCTAATGTTGTTAATTGATTATCTCCACAATTTAAATTTTGTAATGCTACATTTTGAGATACATCTAAATTGATTAATTGGTTGCTACCACAATATAAAACTTGTAAAGCTACAAAATCTTCAATACCTGTCATATCAGCAATACTTAATGAGGTAACATCTAAATTAGTTACAGTATCAATACGACTTGTAGTAACATAATCATCGTTAGCAATACCATTACCCATACTTGTTGGATCTCCTAAAGGAACAACTATATCATTAGCATCATGTGTTTCTAAATAAGCTTCAAAATTATCGTCTGGAACAAAAGTTTCGCCGTAATGACAATTTAAGCTAAAACTACTTGCTGGATCTATTTGTGTCCAATTTGTTGTTGAATATGCAACATTATCAACTTCAATACAAGTTAAGTTATTATTTCCATTAGAGTTAAAATTAGAGGTCGTAATGTTTGTATTATTTCCATTTTTTACATTTAAAGATGTTAGTTGATTGTTATTACAGAATAAAGTTTGTAATGCTGTATTTTGTGAAACATCTAAATTAACCAATTGATTATTGTTACAATATAAAGATTGTAAAGCTGTGTTTTGTGAAACATCCAAATTGGTTAATTGGTTGTTACTACAATTTAAAGTTTGTAAAACTGTGTTTTGTGAAACATCTATATTGGTTAATTGGTTGTTACTACAATTTAAAGTTTGTAAAACTGTGTTTTGTGAAACATCCAAATTGGTTAATTGATTATTATTGCAATCTAAATATTGTAAATTTACTGTATTTGAAATAGTTATATTGGTTAATTGATTGGTAGAGCAAAGTAAATATTGTAAATTTGTATTTTGTGAAACATCTAAATTAGATAATTGATTGTTGTTACAAAATAAATACCCTAAAAAAGTAAAATCTTCAATTCCTGTTAAATTACTAATGTTTTGACCAGAGATATTTAAAAAAACAATGTTACTAATATTAGCGGTTGGTACTTGTCCATCATTAGGAATGTCGTCATACAAACTCAATGCGTTCTCAAAATTTGGATCTGGTATTGCGGTGTATTGGGAATAGCCAAATAGGCTAAAGAACAATAATACAATAAGTGAAGTGTAAGTTTTCATAGTTTAAAAATTTATTTATTAATAATCAAAATTAGAAAGGTTTTTGTTTTTAAAAAAGTGTCATTGAATTAACCGCTTCTTTAATTCGATTAACCATACCTTTTTATTAATTAAGTGTTAGATGGGTTAAATTAAAAGAAACGTAACATTTTAAATTGTTACGTTTCTTTTGAATAGCATTTTTAGTTAAGTACTATTTTTTTGGTAAAATTATTTTTTTCGGTTACTATTTTTAAAAAGTAAATACCTGAATATAGTTTAGAAACAGGAATTGTATTATTTCCATTTTGTATTGTTCCTTTTAAAATAGATTTTCCTGTGATATCAAAAAGTGTGAAATTGGAAGTAATCTCGGTATTTATATATAAAACATCTTTTACAGGATTTGGATATATTGTAAAGTTCTCTGCGAAATTGAAATCCGTTACAGCGTTTGTGCCACAAGTTGTATCGTAAGTAGCACCAGCGTCTTTAGACCAGTATTGGTAAATTCCGTTTCCTGCATTTGCATCAGGAACATTTGCAACTACAATTATCAAATTTGGATCGTTGCTATTAACTTCAACACCTTCCAATAATGGATTTTGCGATAAATCCAAGCAGGTTAAATCGTTAAATAATGCTGTAAGACTTGTTAAATTAACACAAGTGGTAACATCTAAATCGGTTAAATGACAATTATCTACTGCCAAAAAACTTAAATTAATTAAACCAGTTACGTCAATACTGTCAATTATGTTATTTGAAAAATCAATAATTTCAGCATTTGTAAAATTGGTGAAGTCAATATTTCCTGAAAAATTATTGTTACTCAATCGGATTTGTGTATAAGGATAACCTGTATTATAAGAGACGCTAGATAAATTACAATTACGAGCATGTAAAACTTCTAATAAACTGTTTGTAGAAACATCCAAACTTGCCATATTTGCATTATTGTCAATATATAAAGTTTTTAAATTTGGTAAATTAGATAAGTCAATATTAGTAGTGTTTGTGTCGATAATAGATAAGGTTTCTAAACCTTGTATGGTAAAGGTATAATTTGGTACGTTTGAATACGAACAAGAAAAATACGTTAAGTTGGTAAAACTATTGATTCCGGTAAGATCCGTTACGCCTTGATTGTCTAAACTGAGATTGGTAATCGCTAAGGCATCTGCTGTAGAGATTTGTCCGTTTACAACGCCATCGGTATCCATACCAAAAGTTACCAAAGCATTTTCAAAGTTTACATCTGGAATAGAAATTTGTGCATTACTTAAAAAAGAAATTGTAAGTAATATTAAAGTTAGTGTAATTTTTTTCATTGTTTGTGTTTTTAAAATTCAAGTATATATAAAATGATTGCATATTTTGTTACCCTCAAAAGTGAGTTTTTTTGAGTGCTGAAAAATGGAGATTTGGTTATTCTAAGGTTTTATTGGATTAACCTAGTACTTTTTTTGATTAATCATTTTTTGAGTTGCTTATGAATCGAAATCTATTCCATTTTGGAATTATTGTAAAATCTAAGTAATACTACTTTTTGTGGTTTTTAGAATAATATCATAAAAAATACGTAATTTTGTTTCAAATTATAATAAAATGAAGGGAAAAGAGTATCAAATTGACGGAATTGATAAAATTATACTTAATCATTTAATTAAAGATGCACGTACACCTATCTTAAAAATAGCACGAGATGTTGGTATATCAGGAGCTGCAATCCATCAACGTTTGCGTAAGCTAGAAAAAAGTGGTTTGCTTGCTGGTTCTAAATTTATTTTAAATCCTAAAGTATTAGGTTATAAAACTTTAGCTTTTGTTGGAATTTTTTTAGAAAGTTCTACCAAATACAAAGAGGCTATTAAACGATTAAAAGAAATTGATGAGGTTACCGAAAGTCATTACACAACAGGTAATTACGGAATTTTTATTAAAATATTATGTAGAGATAACGAACATTTAATGCAAGTGTTAAATTTTAAAATTCAAAAAATAAGTGGTGTTGCACGAACCGAAACTTTTATTTCTTTAGACCAGCAGATTGATAGACAAATTAAAATTTAATACACGTCAAAATTAAAATAGTGGTTTCGATATGGTTCGCCTTTTAATGTGAAATGCCACCATTCTTTCGGATACGATCTAAAACCATATTTTTGCATAATTCGTTGTAAAAAAATGCGATTAGCTTTCTTTCTTTTGGTAAGATTTTGATAGTTTATCCAAGATTCTTTTCCAAAATAATCGTAGGAACTTCCCATATCTAAAACCGAGCCTTTTGCATCAGAAAAAATAGTTAAATCTACCGTACTTCCACTACTGTGTCTAGATTTTGAAGCAATATAGCCTTCTTTAAATAAATTCTGTTTTTTTACTTTTGGGTAATATTTTACTTTCATTATAGTATCCGAAACATCTTTTGCCCATTTTACAAAATTTCCGACTGCTTTTTGCGGACGATATCCATCGTATATTTGTAAGCAAAAGCCATTTTGAGCTAATTCTGCTTCAATTTTTTCTAATTGAATTGCTGCTTGTTTAGTAAGAATACATTTCTCTGCTAAATAACCAGTTATTTTTTTTCCTGTAAAATTAGTTGTTTTTGCATAACGAATATCTAATTTTATTGTAGGAATAATATCTTGTACATACACAAAAGTTGGCGGTAATTTTCTTTTAGAATCTATAAAAGAAAGTAAAAACAACATACCAATAAACAGACTTGTTTTTTTTATCATAAAAAAGAAAAAAGTGACTCTGGTAGGATTCAAACCTACAACCGCTGGAGCCGAAATCCAGTGCGCTATTCAGTTGCGCCACAGAGCCATTTTAGATTGCAAACTTACAAAATCTATTTAAAAATATCGTTTAAAACTTTTGCTAAACGCAAACCGCCTTTTTGTAATTGTATACGAACGGTTTGTAAATGCAAATACGAATATTTATATTTTAATTTGTAACCAGGTTTTACCGATGCATATACTTTTTTAGCTAAGGTTTGCGATTCTAAAACCCAATCGATTAGTTTTCCTTTTTGGTAATTTTTAATTTGTATTTTGGTAAGTTTATTTCTAGTTTTTGCGAGTTCCGTATAACTCATTTCCCATTGTGTAATCATGTCAATATCCCAAACATGATGCAAGTTAGTTCCTTTGCCAAACCATTGTACTTGGATCGTGTTTCCTCCTTTATCTGCAGCTCTGCCAACATGTAGCGGTTGGTGTAAGTCGCCAATTAGATGCACTAGCATTTTTAAATGGAATACTTTGTCGTTTTTGCTACTAGTTTTATCTTTTAGTATTTTAATACACGAGTTAATACCTGTAATTAAATCGCCTTTTTTATTTTTGTGTGAATGTTCATAATCGCTATCAAATGGAAAATTTACATAATGCCAAGGTGAATATTTTCTAAATTTTTTATCAGATTTTATTTCATCTGCATAGGTAGAAATAAACGCTAAACTTTGTCCGTTTAATAATTTTTCTATTTTTTTTCTTGTTTTTCTTGTAATATGTTCGGAAGCTATTTCACCAATGGTGCGATGACCTGTCGGACCCCAAATATCGGTGGCAAATAATGAAAATTGTAAACCTATAATAACTATGAGGGCAAAGAGATTTTTAATGGACATATTTTATATTTTTTGCGAATTTAAAAATAAAATTAGTATGTTTACCAATATATTTTAAAAACTAAACTATTATGATAAAAAAAATAACCACACTTTTGCTTTTTAGTTTTTCATTATCTTGTTTTAGTCAAGAAATTGTACTTACTTCTTTTGGCACAGGATTTACAAAGCCTGTTTGTATTAAACATGCAGGAGATTCTAGATTATTTGTTGTAGAGCAAGATGGTATTATTAAAATTTTAACGGATTCTGGTACTACTTTAAATACAGCATTTTTAAATATAGATAATCTTGTAGGTTCAACAGGAAACGAACAAGGGCTTTTAGGTTTGGCATTTCATCCAAGTTATGCTACGAATGGTTTGTTTTATGTAAATTATACTAATAATGCAGGAGATACTGTAATTGCAAAATATCAAGTTAGTAGTAATCCAAATGTTGCAGATACTGCTTCTGCAGAAATACTTCTTACTATTTCACAACCATATTCTAATCATAATGGAGGAAATATTGCTTTTGGACCAGATGGGTATTTGTATATCGGAACTGGTGATGGTGGTTCGGGAGGAGATCCAAATAATAATGCTCAAAACGGAAATTCTATGTTAGGAAAAATGTTACGAATTGATGTAGACAGTGCTTCTCCTTACGGAATACCTAACGATAATCCATTTGTTAACGACGGAAATACTTTGGATGAAATTTGGTTTGTTGGATTGCGAAATCCTTGGCGTTTTTCGTTTGATAAACAAAATGGTGATATGTGGATTGGTGATGTTGGACAAAGTGCTATTGAGGAAATTGATCACATTCCAAACGGAATTAGTGGTTTAAATTTTGGTTGGCGATGTTATGAAGGTAGTGCTACGTATAATGATACTGGTTGTTCAAATGCTTCAAATTATGTTTTTCCTGTCGCAGAGTATAATCAAGGAGGGAATCCGTATAAATGTGCTATTACAGGAGGTTATGTTTATAGAGGAACTAATTTTTCTAATCTAAATGGCTTGTATTTATTTGCCGATTATTGTAGTGGCGAAATTGCGACATATAATCCAACGACTAATACGCAAGATTTTTTTGGTAGTTTTAATACATACATTTCTACTTTTGGCGAGGATCAAAATGGCGAATTATATGTTGCAGGATTGTATGATGGTATAATTTATAAAATAGAAGATACTACTGTTTCTGTTGCTGATGAAATTGCAGCTAAAATATCTGTACATCCGAATCCAACTAAAGGTTTTGTTTTTTTGGAGAGCAGTACACATACTATAAAAAAAGTAGAAATTTTAAATCTTTTAGGTAAAAAAGTAACAACTATTTATTCTAAAAATAAAATAGATTTGCGTAGTTTTGAAAATGGAATCTATTTTTTTAAAATATATACCGATACTAAAGAAATACTAGTAAAAAAAATAATTAAAAAGTAGTGGAATATGAAAGAATATAAATTAATTAAACAAGCAGGAACTACCATTAGAAAAGATAAAGACTTTGAAAATTTGTTAAATAGTTATGCAAATAATGGTTGGCGAGTTATTAATATATTAAAACATCGTGGGTTTTTAAAAGCACTTATCGAAAGAGATAAAGACTAATCAAAACTCCATGCTATAATTCGTGTGATTTTATTACCGTGTTCCATCGGAATGACTTTATGCTTACAAACGCTTAATTTTTTAAAAGATTCTAGCATAGATTTTACGTTTTCCTTTTTGGAAACAAGACTTGTAAACCAAGTAAATTGCTCTTTAAAAAAGGTGCTTTCATATAAATACGTATGCAAAAAGGCTTTTTCGCCACCACGATACCACAATTCGTTTTGATTTCCGCTGAAATTTCGGACTTTGCTATCGGTGTTTTGATTTAAACCTTTTAATTTTCGGCTATTTGCACCTTGAGCTTCAGCTTTGGATTTATAAAAAGGAGGGTTGCAAATACTTGCTGTAAATTTTTCATTTGGCTTTATTATTCCTCTTAAGATGTTATCCGAATTTTCTTGTAAACGTAATTCTATTTTAGGTTCTAAATTATTTTCAGTAATAATTTCTTTAGCTACTTTTAAAGACGTGTTATCTATGTCGCAACCCACAAATTGCCAATTATAAACCGAAGTTCCTAAAAGTGGATAAATACAGGTTGCTCCTGTACCAATATCTAATATTTTAGCATTTGGTGCATTTCCGATTACATCCTTTAAATAATGTATGTAATCCACACGACTTGGAATAGGAGGACATAAATTGCTATCTGGGAATTTCCATTTTTTTATTTGATAATGGGAATTTAGTAAAGCAGTATTAAGCGTTTTTACTGCCTTCGGATTTGAAAAATCAATCGTTTTAATTTGGTGTTTATTTACAAAAACAAACTCAGATAATGCTGTGTTTTCTTTACAAAGCAAATCAAAATTATACGAAGTATGGATGTTATTTGTGTGCATTTTATTTTAAATCGTTAATTTTTTTACGTAATTCTTTTAATCGTTGTTTGTTTTGTTCTTTTTTTAGTTTAATTCTATTTTTCTTTTGTCCTAATAGTTTACTGTGTTTAGCTTTGTTATTTCCGTTTTTTATTTTACCTTTTTTAGCCATTATTCACATCTTTTAAAAAACAGGTTGCTACATCTTTAATCGTAATTTCAATATTTTCAAATTCAAAATTTAATGCTTTTTCTATTTTTTTAGCAGAATAACGATAGGTGCTCAATGATGCACTTGCCGAATGTTTAGTAATCATAGGTGATTTGCCTGTAAGCAAACTTTTAAACCATTCCAAACGCCAAGCAATATTACTTAATGTTTTTCCTACTTTGATTGTCGGAGGTTTTGAGCTAAAAGCATCTGCCATTTTAATAAATACTTCTTTAAATGAAATATTTGCCGATACTAAAATAAATCGTTCGTTTTTTATTTCACTTTTCATTAATAAAAGCATTGCCTTTGCAACATCCTTTACAGAAACAAATCCTGTTACGCCTTCGGTATAAAATTTAAAATTATTATATGCTTTGGTAAACAATTCGCCTGGACCACTATGCCAAAATCCAGCACCCAAAATAACACCAGGATTTACCATTACAACATCTAACCCTTCTTGAGAGGCACGCCAAACTTCCATTTCTGCACCATATTTAGTAATGGCATAACCGTAATTATTGGTTTCGGTATTCCATTCGTTAGTTTCGGTAATTAATTCGTCTTTTTTTGTGCTTTTTTCAATGGTTGCAATAGAACTAACATAGCAAAATTTGGTTATTTTATTTGCAATAGACAAATTTACCATGTTTGCAGTTCCTTCGATATTTGTTTTTCGCATAGTAAAATAATCTCTTTTATCAAAGGAAACAATTGCAGCACAGTGATATACAAAATTTATGTTTGAAAAAGCATTTTTTAACGAAGGAACATCGGTAATATCGGCTTCAAACCATTCAATTTTATTAAACAGAGCTTCATATTCTTTTGTATAATACGAAAAAACATTTTTAACAGCATCTAAATTACTGTTTTTACGATAAATTGCTCGTACAGATTCACCTTTACTTATTAATAAATATAATAAATGCGAACCTACTAATCCTGTTGCTCCTGTAATTAAAATCATGTTGCTAAAATACAAAAAATACATAGCGTACAACAGAAAATAAAATTGTCGTTTGTTGTTTGTAAAATTAGAACTAAAGCAATTATAATTTAAATCGCTTTTTCCTATCTTTGCACACTTAAAACTTAAAATAAGATGAAACATTTTGTAGAGGAATTGCGTTGGCGTGGTATGTTACACGATATTATGCCAGGAACAGAGGAGTTGTTAGAAAAGGAAATGACTTCGGCATATATTGGTTTTGACCCAACAGCAGATTCGTTGCATATTGGTAGTTTGGTGCAGATTATTTTGCTAATGCACTTTCAAAAACACGGTCATAAACCAATTGCTTTAATTGGAGGAGCAACAGGTATGATTGGCGACCCTTCTGGTAAATCTGCCGAAAGAAATCTACTAGACGAACAAACTTTACAAAAAAACATTGATGGAGTAAAAGCACAATTAGAGCGATTTTTAGATTTTAATAATAGCGAAAACAATGCAGAGCTAGTCAATAATTACGATTGGATGAAAAATCTTACTTTTTTAGAATTTGCTCGTGATATTGGTAAGCATATTACCGTAAATTATATGATGGCAAAAGATTCGGTTAAAAAAAGATTGAGTTCGGAATCTAGCGTTGGAATGAGTTTTACAGAATTCACCTACCAATTAGTACAAGGATATGATTTTTTACATTTGTATAACGAAAAAAATTGTAAACTTCAAATAGGTGGTTCTGACCAATGGGGAAATATTACTACTGGTACAGAATTAATTCGTCGAAAAGCACAAGGCAAAGCATACGCACTTACTTGTCCGTTAATTACCAAAGCTGATGGTACAAAATTTGGTAAAACCGAAGGGGGAAATGTTTGGTTGGATGCAAAACGTACTTCACCATATAAATTTTACCAATATTGGTTTAATTCTAGCGATGCAGATGCCGAAAAATACATCAAAATTTTTACTTTTTTAGATAAAAAAACTATTGATAGTTTAATTATTGAACATGCCGAAAATCCACATTTACGTTTGTTACAAAAAACAATAGGTAAAGAGGTTACCATTATGGTTCACGGTGAAGAAGCATTTGAAAATGCAATTAAGGCTTCTGCTATTTTATTTGGAAAATCTACTGCCGAAAATTTAAAAGAATTAGACGAGCAAACTTTTTTAGATGTTTTTGAAGGCGTGCCACAAGCAGAAATTTCAAAAACAGATTTAGAAAATGGTATTACTATTATTGATGCTTTGAATGAAAAATCAGGTTTTTTAAAATCTAATGGCGAAGCAAGACGTGCTTTAAAAGAGAATTCTATTTCGGTAAATAAAGAAAAAGTAAACGATGCAACTATTTTGAAACTTTCCGATTTAATCGCAGATAAATTTATTTTATTGCAAAGAGGTAAGAAAAATTACTTTTTATTGAAGTTTGTTTAGATTTATTGTGCGTTGTATGAATATAACTTAATATGTTTAATTAATTGAAAAATATTTTTTATATTCGTTAAAATTAATTTTAACAAATGAAAAAAATAATTATTCTTTTTATAGCTATTCCTTTTTTTGCTTTTAGTCAAAATAAAGACGATATTCATAGTTACATGGATGAATTAGGGAAAACCTATTTGTATTTACATCAAAACCCTGAATTATCTTATATGGAAGTTAATACCGCTAAATATTTAGCTGGTAAAATGCGTTCTTATGGATTTGAAGTTACTGAAAATATAGGCGGAACAGGTTTGGTTGCTATTTTAAAAAATGGAGCAGGTAAAAAAGCCTTAATTCGTACCGATATAGATGCATTACCTATTTTAGAAAACACAGGAGTTTCTTATATGAGTACTGTAAAACAAGTAGATGTAGAAGGTGTAGAAAGACCTGTTATGCATGGTTGTGGACATGATATACATATGAGTGTTTGGCTTGGTACTGCAAAATATTTATCCGAGCATAAAAAAGAATGGAATGGTACTGTAATGATGATTGCACAACCTGCTGAAGAACGTGGAGGTGGAGCAAAAGCAATGTTAGAGGATGGATTATACTCTAAATTTTTTACTCCAGATTTTGCAATAGCATTACATGTAAATTCTAGTTTACCAGTTGGTAAAATAGGTTACAAGTCAGAATATTCTATGGCAAATGTTGATATGGCTGAAATAAAAATCATAGGTAAAGGAGGGCATGGAGCATATCCGCATAAAACAATTGACCCAATAGTTATGGCTTCGCAATTGGTTTTAGATTTACAGACTATTGTTTCTAGAGAAATAGCACCTACAGATCCTGCTGTTGTTACCGTAGGATTATTTCAAGGAGGAACAAAAGCAAATATTATACCTACAGAAGTTAAATTAGCCTTAACAATTCGTTCTTATAAAGACGAAGTAAGAAATCATTTATTAAAAGCAATTGAAAGAAAAGCAAATGCTGTTGCTGCATCCTACGGTGTTTCGAAAGATAATTACCCTATTTTTAAATTAAAGGATACGTATACACCAGCTTTGTATAATAATCCAATATTAACTGAAAAAATTATCGCAAAATTTAAAGAAAATTTTGGTGAAACAAACGTTGTTGAAATTCCACCTGTAATGGGAGGAGAAGATTTTGCGCGATACGGAAAAACAAAATCTAAAGTGCCTATTTTTATGTTTTCTTTAGGAATAGTGAATGTTGATAAATATAACGATTTTACTAAAAGAGGGGAAATATTACCATCTTTACATAGCGATAAGATGATTCCAGATTATATACCAAGTATTGAAACTGGTGTTAAAGCAATGGTGTTAGCTCTTAAAAGTTTTTAAAAAATTAAATGTAATCAAAGCTACATTTAGTTCTATTTATTTTGTTATTTTTACAGTATGCGAATATACTCGTGCTATTATAAAATTAAACAAAAAGCAACATGAAAACGGTTTATATCGTACGACATGCAAAATCATCTTGGAAATATAAAAATATTAAAGATGTAGACAGACCTCTTAAAAAAAGAGGAATTTCCGATGCACATTTAGTAGCTAAAAAATTGGCTAAAAAAATAGAAAAACCAGATGTTTTTGTTACTAGTAGCGCTAATCGTGCGTTGCATACTTCGGTAATTTTTTCCGATGAGTTTAAATATCCATTATCTAATTTAAAAATCAAAAAATCACTGTATAGTTTTAGTGATGGTTATTTAATTAAAACTATAAAAGCTTTAGATGATAGTTTTGATTCCGCAATGATTTTTAGTCATGATCATGGTATTAATACCTTTGTGAATGCCTTTGGAAACAAAAAAATACAACATGTACCTACTTGTGGAGTTATTGGAATTCAGTTTGATATTAAACATTGGAAAAATATAAATCCTGATCGTTCAAACGGAAAAACCATACTAGTAGATTCTCCGAAAAATTACAAACCAAAAAAACAACTTTAACTTTGGAAATAAAAAAATATGCTGCCATCGATATTGGTTCAAATGCTATACGATTATTGATTTCAAATGTAGTATTATCAAAAAAAAACGAACCAAAATATCGAAAAATTTCTTTGGTTCGTGTTCCGATTCGTTTAGGGAAAGATGTTTTTACGCAAGGTGAAATATCTAAAGACAATCAAAAACGAATGGTAGATGCCATGCAAGCATTTAAGTTATTAATGCAAGTACACGATGTAAAAGAATATCGAGCTTTTGCAACTTCGGCAATGCGTGAATCTGAAAACGGAAAAGAAATTGTAAAATTAATTAATAAAAAATCGGATATTAAAATTGATATCATCAATGGCGAAAAAGAAGCAAAAATTATTGCTTCAACCGATTTAAAAGAATTAATCGATGGTAATAAATCGTATTTATATGTAGATGTTGGTGGAGGAAGTACAGAATTTACTTTTTTTTCTAACGGAAAAGTAATCGATTCAAAATCGTATAAATTAGGTACTGTTCGGATGCTTGATAAAGCAAAAGCTAAAGTAAATAAGGCTACTTTTAAAGATATTGAAAAGTGGATTAAAAAAACAAGCAAAGCCTTGCCAAGATTATCCTTAATAGGTTCGGGAGGAAATATCAATTCTATTTTTAAACGTTCAGGAACTACATACGGAAAACCACTTTCATATATTTATATGAATGCACATTACAAATTTTTAAAAGAAATGTCTTACGAAGAACGAATTACCGAACTTGGTCTAAAGCCAGATCGTGCCGATGTAATTATTCCTGCAACGAAAATTTACCTTTCTGCAATGAAGTGGTCTGGTTCTAGTAAAATATATGTACCAAAAATTGGTTTAGCAGATGGTATTATTCGCAGTTTGCATTTGGGTAAAATATAGTTAATACGATTTTTGTAGGTTAACCTAAATTATCTGTAAGATATAAAAGTTACATTTTATTACCTGTACTTTCATTATTTATCTTTCATCAAACTTTGTAATTCTTGGTTGAATTGTTTTGTGTTTTTCAAGTTTTTAAAAAATTCTCTATCAAAATTTTCAACAATTTCTACTGCCTTTTTTAAATCTTTAAAACCTTTTTTGGTCAATTCCACTATTTTCGCTCTCGTATCGGTATGATGTTCGGTTCGTTTTACTAAATCTTTCTTTTCAAGTGTTCTAATAACATTAGAAGTCATCATTGTGTCCA
>CAMZLT010000216.1 GCA_947311745.1 uncultured Flavobacteriaceae bacterium
TAATAAATGAACTAGCTTACCTTTCTAAGCGGTGGCAAAACTAAAACCTTTTTATATATAAACAATGCTTTTTTTATGTTTATTTTTATCTTTTTTTTAATACACTGACATCGTTTGATTTACTGATTGAAATTTGTTTTTTACAAAAAAATCATAGTTCTGTAACTCCAAATTCTAATACAGCTATTGGTTTTTCTGTTGAAATTTCTTGCAATTTAGGGTAAACTTGCTCAACTAATTCTGAAAAATATTCCATCTCGGCATTAGTATCGTATGGCCCGTATGCTGAAAAACCAAGCCAATCTATATAATTATCACCTGGATAATAGTAATTTATAGTGTTCCAATTCATGTCTGGTTCGCCATTAACATCAATATGAAAGAACCATGTGATGTTATTAGCATTGTTTAGATTGGCTATATCTATAATATGACGATATGCGTCTCTAAAACGTTCTGATCCATCTGGATAATTAGCATCTCCATAAGCATCTGTTATTCCTGCTCCTGAATATTGTCCATTCCAAGGAAACCAATTGCCGTTTACTTCTGTGCCAAATTCACATAATATTGGGTAGCCCAAATTTGCTGCTTGTATAAACCATGTATTGAGTTCTGCATCAAAATCTCCTTGAATGATGCGCTCCATAGTATAGGTTTCATCTTGTCCATATTCTTGAAAATCACTTCTAGCCATTAATCGTATAAAAGGTGTTTTACCTGTATTATGAATTATTTGGACATCATCTATTGGGAAAAATATTCCACCAATCCAATTATTTGAAAAATATGCCCAAGCAATTTCTTTTTCTACTAAATCCTCAAATGCAATAATTTTTTCATCAGAAACAAAATTTTCTTGTCCTCCAAAATCTGGAAACGCACTATGATATATTCCGTCAGGGTTTGGTATTAATTTATTGTTTTCAAAAATTAGCTCGGTTTCATATAAGTTATTTGCTATTCTTTCTTTATACGTTTCTGTAGCTTCTTTTGAAGAGTCCAAACGTAATTTTGTGCCTTCCCAGTTTTCGTGCCACCAAGAAATTGCTTTAATATTAGGATAATTTCCACTTTCAATAGCATCAAATGCATCGGTAATCCAGTTTGCTTTTTTGTTTTCTGTTTTTATATCGGAACTTTTACAAGAAGTAAAAATTACAATAATAAAAAATGATATTATTTTTTTCATTATATTATATGTAAACCAGTTCTTTTTACAATGATAACTCTATATTTTTAAAAATATTTAAAATTTGGTTGTATTTTTTAAACAAAATTTAAACATTAGAGATAAGCATGTTTCCATTTTATGAGTAAAATAAAATTTTAACCAAATATTAAAACCTTTTTAACCATTCCTTAACAAAAAAAAGCTCTTTTGTGTTGTATATTTGTACACCTTAAAATAAAAACAAAATATATATAAAAATGATAGAAGAAGCAAACACAGGAATTGACATTAGAGCAATTAATGAAAAGATCGAAAGAGAAAGTGCTTTTATCGATTTGTTAAGAAGTGAAATGAACAAAGTTATTGTTGGTCAAAAACATATGATTGACAGACTATTAATTGGTATGCTAGGAAATGGACACATTTTGTTAGAGGGTGTGCCTGGTTTAGCAAAAACGCTCGCTATTAATACTTTAGCAAAAGCTGTGGATGGTTCGTTTAGTAGAATTCAATTTACACCTGATTTATTACCTGCCGATGTTATTGGTACAATGATTTACAATATGAAGGTAAATGACTTCTCTATAAAAAAAGGACCAATTTTTGCAAATTTTGTATTAGCGGACGAGATTAATCGTGCTCCTGCAAAAGTACAATCTGCTTTATTAGAAGCCATGCAAGAACACCAAGTAACTATTGGAGAAGAAACCTTTAAATTAGCACCACCTTTTTTAGTAATGGCAACACAAAACCCTATTGAACAGGAAGGAACGTATCCATTACCAGAAGCACAAGTTGATCGTTTTATGCTTAAAACAGTAATTGATTATCCTAGTATTAAGGACGAACAATTAATTATGCGTGCAAATTTGAATAAATCTTGGGAAAAAGTAAATGCTGTGGTTTCTATAGAACAAATTATCAGAGCTAGAAAAGCAGTGCAAGAAGTATATATGGATGAAAAAATTGAAAAATATATTCTAGATATTATTTTTGCCACTCGCTATCCTGAAAAATACAATTTAAGTAGTTTAAAAGATTTGATTGGTTTTGGAGCTTCGCCTCGTGGTTCAATAAATCTTGCTACGGCTGCTAAATGTTATGCTTTTATTAAAAGACGTGGTTATGTAATACCAGAAAATGTTGGTGCAGTTGTACATGATGTATTAAGGCACAGAATTGGTGTTACTTATGAAGCAGAAGCTGAAAACATTACTTCGGTTCAAATAATTGATAAAATAGTCAATGAAATTGAAGTTCCTTAGAGATTAGTATTTAGACGGTAGTTGACAGTGTTCAGTTAACAGTTAATAGATACTAATCAATAAAACATAACTGATAACAAACACTAAAGACTAAACACTAAGGCTGAATACTAAAGACTGAACACTGAATATTAAAAAATGGATACGAAAGAAATATTAAAAAAAGTCCGAAAAATAGAAATCAAGACAAAACGTTTGTCTAATCATATTTTTTCTGGAGAATACCACAGTTCCTTTAAAGGGCGTGGTATGACTTTTAGTGAAGTTAGACAATACCATTTTGGCGATGATGTACGAAATATTGATTGGAATGTAACGGCTAGATATAATGAACCTTTTGTTAAAGTTTTTGAGGAGGAAAGAGAACTAACCATGATGTTAATGGTAGATATTTCGGCTTCGGAATTATTTGGAACAAATGAACAATTAAAAAGAGAAGTAGTAACTGAAATTGCTGCAACCTTAGCTTTTTCGGCAATTCAAAATAATGACAAAGTTGGATTATTACTATTTACAGATACTATTGAATTGTTCATTCCTCCTAAAAAAGGAAAATCACACGTTTTACGAATTATTAGAGAGTTAATAGAATTTAAACCTACAAATCAGAATACAAACATTACCCAAGCATTACAATATTTATCTGGTGTAATGAAAAAGAAAGCAATAGTATTTGTTTTATCGGATTTTATGGATGCTAACTACGAAAATGCTTTAAAAATAATTGGTAGAAAACACGACGTAACAGGAATTAGAGTTTTTGATGCAAAAGAAATGGAGATTCCTAAATTAGGAGTCATTTCTGTTTTAGATACCGAAACAGGAAAAACAAAACTAATCAATACCAACTCTAAAAAAATACGAACCAGCTATAAGGTAAATTATTTAAAAAATGTTGCATATTACCAAAATAGCTTCAGAAAAAGTGGTTCAGGAAGTATATCAACTATGGTAGGACGAGATTATGTTAAAGAATTAATGGGATATTTTAAGAGTCGAGGATAGATGAAACGAATAAATTTACAGTACAATAAAATGAAAATAGTACAATTACACTCCTTATATATTATAGGTATATTTTTATTGTTTCCAATTATTGGGTTTTCGCAAATTGAAATTAAAACCGATACTACTAAAATACGAATTGGTGAACAGATAAATTATAAAATTATTGTCGATAAATCGGAAAACATTCTATTTCCGAAACTACAATTAGATAGTTTACAACATTTAGAGGTAGTAAAAGATTTTGATATAGATACCGTAAAAAATAAAATCATTAAAAAATATACTATCACTAGTTTTGATAGCGGACGATTTGCCATTCCACCACAACGCATTCGTTATAAAAACAAAACTTTTAAAACCGATAGTATTTGGATTGATGTTGCAACCGTTGCGGTAGATACCACAAAACAACCTTTATATCCTATAAAAGCGGTGCAACACGCTACCTTAACACTTAAAGACTATGCCTTAAATTATTGGTATTTTCTGTTTGCGTTACTTTGGCTTGTAATAATTTGGTATGTTTTCTTTAGAAAAAAGGAAACTGCCGAGGAAAAATACGCTAAATTAATTGCTAAAATTCCACCTTTTGAGTTAGCTAAAAAACAATTAGCAGAATTAGACCAAAAACAATTATGGCAAAACAATAAGGTAAAAGAATATTACAGCGAATTAACCGATATTTTACGAAACTATATCGAAAAAGAATTACAAGTTCCTGCAATGGAAAGTACCACAATAGAACTAATTAACGCATTAAAAACAGATGGTATTTGGAAAAAACTAGAAAACCCAAAAGAAACTTTAGCCAAGTTAAACGACTTATTAAAAGAATCTGATTTAGTTAAATTTGCCAAAATGAAACCTGTTGCCGATGAAATTAGAGAACACCGAAAAGAAACAGATACTATTTTAGCAGGTTTAAAACCTATAAAAAAAGAAGTGCAAGAAAACGACGAATCCAATAAAAACGAAACGAATCATGATGCTGAATAATTTTGAATTTGCAAACAAAGAATTTCTTTGGTTTTTAATACTAATTCCGTTTTTAGCGATTTGGTACTTCTTTTCTAGAAAAAAAGAAAATGCAACCATATCTTTTTCGGAAACCAAAGGCTTAAAAACCGATTTAATTTCTAAATTAAAACCAGTGCTTTACATTTTTAGATTACTTGCTCTTACCCTATTAATTATAGCGTTTGCAAGACCTAGAAACAAAGAAGTTACCACTAAAACAAAATCTAACAAAGGTATTGATATCGTAATGGCAATAGATGTTTCGGCAAGTATGTTAGCAAAAGATTTGAAACCAAATCGCCTGGAAGCCCTTAAAAAAGTTGCCATAGACTTTGTAAATAAACGACCTAATGACAGAATAGGAATTGTCGTTTATGCAGGAGAAAGCTTTACACAAACACCAATTACTAGTGATAAACGAATTGTAAAAAGTACTATAAAACGCCTAAAATGGGGATTGTTAGATGGCGGAACTGCAATAGGAATGGGTTTAGGCTCAGCAGTAAACCGATTAAAAGATAGCAAAGCAAAAAGTAAAGTAATTATTTTACTTACCGATGGTGTAAACAATTCTGGTTCTATAGATCCAAACACAGCAACCGATTTGGCAAAATCTTTTGGTATAAAAGTATATACTATTGGTTTAGGTACTAACGGAACTGCTCCAATGCCTGTTGCTAAAGATTTACGAGGACAATTAGTGTATAGAAATGTGCCTGTTGAAATTGACGAAAAACTACTCCAATTTATTGCAAATGAAACTAGTGGAAAGTATTTTAGAGCAACAAATAACCGAAAATTAAGTCAGATTTACGACGAAATTAATAAACTAGAAAAAACAAAAATAGAGGAGTTTAAATACACCAACTACGAAGAAAAATTTAGATTTTATGTGCTTTTAGCAGGATTTTTAATCCTTTTTGAAATGCTTTTACGATTTACCGTTTATAAAAGCTTTGTTTAATGATAACAATTAAATTTAATTAGAAAAAAAAGAAAATGCATAAATTATATCAAATAGAGGAACAAGCATATTTTATATATTTCATAGCTGTACTATTAGTAATTTTAGGATTTATAGCCGTTCAATTATGGAAAAAGAAAAAGCAAAAAGAATTTGCAAACCTAAATTTACTTGACAAATTAAGTCCTGAAAAATCTACTTTTAAGCCAATATTAAAAATAATAATGATAGTAATTGCATTATCTTTATTAATAATTGCATTGGCAAACCCAAAAATGGGAACAAAATTAGAAACGGTAAAAGCCGAAGGTGTAGATGTTGTCTTTGCTTTAGATGTTTCAAAAAGTATGTTAGCCGAAGATATTGCACCAAGCAGATTGGCAAAATCCAAACAAATTATTACCAAAATTATAAATAACTTAGGTAGTGATCGTGTAGGAATTATCATATATGCAGGTAGTGCTTTTCCACTATTACCAATCACAACCGACCAAGCTGCTGCCAAAATGTTTCTGCAAAATGCGAGTCCTGATATGGTTTCTAGCCAAGGAACAGCAATAAATGAAGCCTTAAATTTAGCCTTAACTTATTTTGATGATGAAGAACAAACAAATAGATATTTAATTTTAATTTCAGATGGTGAGGATCATAACGAAACCAATGAAAATATTGCAGAAGCTGCTGCAAAAGAAGGTATAAAAGTATATACGATTGGTGTTGGTACTAAAAAAGGAGGACCAATTCCTATTAAATCAAACAACCAATTAATTGCTTATAAAAAAGATAGAAAAGGCGAAGTGGTTATTACCAAATTACACGATGACATACTTAAAAAATTAGCGTCGGAAGGAAATGGAAAATACCTTTTAGGAAACAATACACAAAACACAGTAGAGTATATCTCCGATTTGCTTAAAAAAGCAGACAAAAAAGAATTTGAAACAAAAAATTTTTCCGATTATAAAGACCAATTTCAATGGTTTATAGGATTTGGAATACTATTTTTACTATTCGATATACTAATGTTTGAAAGAAAAACAAAATGGATTCAGAAATTAAATTTATTTAACGAAAAAGACAAATAAATATGAAAAATTTAATTTACATAGTACTATTTAGCATAATTTTACCAATATATTCACAAAAAGATAAAGCAGAGGATTTAGAAACAAAAGCAAAATTTTTAATCGAAAAAGGGAATAAATTATACAATCAAGCGAAATATACCGAAGCCGAAATTGCATACAAAGAAGCATTAGAAATAAATCCTAATTACGATAAAGCACAGTATAATTTAGGAAATGCCTATTTTCAACAAAATAAAATTAAAGAAGCAACCGAACAGTTTGAAACTGCAAAAAAACTAAGCTCTGATAATTTTGTAAAAGCAGATGCCAATCACAATACTGGTAATATTGCCATGAAAAATAAAAAATATGCCGAAGCTGTAGAAGCATATAAAAATTCGTTGCGTAATAATCCGAAAGATGAGGAAACTAGATACAACCTTGCTGTTGCTCAAAAATTATTAAAAAAACAACAACAAAAGAATAAAGATAAAAATAAGGATAAAGACAAAAAAGACGATAAAGATAAAAAAGACGATAAAGATAAAAAGGACGATAAAGACAAGAAAAAAGATAAAAACAAGGATAACAAGGATAACAAAGACAATAAGGATAAGGATAACAAAGACAAGAATAAAGATAAAAAAGACGACAAAAATAAAGACAAAGACAATAAAGGAGATAAAAACAAAAAAGACGACAAACAACAACAAAAGAAACCGCAACCAAGTAAAATGTCTCCTGACCAAGTAAAAAATTTACTTAAAGCAATGAATAATGCCGAAAACAAAACGCAAAAGAAAATGAATGCTAGAAAAGAACGTGGTAGAAAGGTGAAACAAGATAAAGATTGGTAAAGGGAGTTATGAATTATGAGTTATGAGTTATGA
>CAMZLT010000217.1 GCA_947311745.1 uncultured Flavobacteriaceae bacterium
AGAAACAGCCCAAGAATGGTATAAACCAACAAGTGATTTTGATGGTAAATTTTTATATAAACTAGATTTTTTATCTATGGTTATTTCGGAAACAACTCCATGTTTTACTTGTTTTAAATTGTAGAGTGTACAACCAAAAAACTCGCTTAATAATTGGTGTCCCAAACAAATTCCTAAAATCGGTTTTGTTTGGTAATATGTAGCAACAAGTTGTGTGGTTTTGGTATAATTTATGGGGGTTAAAGGACCAGGAGAGAGAATAATTTTATCAAAAGGCATTATGTTTGTTTTAGACAATTCGTTATACGAAATGACTTTATAATTTACCGATTTAAATTGTCGTAACAAATCAATAATATTATATGTAAAAGAATCGTTATGATCTATCAATGCAATTTTCACCAATTATTTTTTTGTTTTTACCACTCTACCTTTAATTTTAAGAATTTTTATCCGTTGTTTTGCATTTGAAGTTACGGTAACGGTTCTAGATATCCTTCCTTTTTTTAAAACATTATAGATAATTTCAATTTCACCAGATTCGTTTGGCATAATTGGTTTTTTTGGATAGTTTAATACAACGCATCCACAAGAGCCTTTTACTTTTTGAAGTATTAGCGGTGCATTACCTGTATTTTTAAATTTAAATACTTTTCGTGCATTGGCACTTTGGTCAATTTTACCATAGTTTATTACTTCTTGTTCAAAAGTAATTTTAGCTTGTTTCTCTTGTGAAAAGGCATAAAATCCAAAAAAAATGATTACAGAAAATATAAAGTATTTCATAATTAAAATTTACAATTTAAAGAATAAAAAACCTTAAAACGAATCGCTTTAAGGTTTTAGTATATAATTAAGAATGCCTTTTTATTTAATAGACATCATACTTTTTTTCTTTTCTAATGTTTTTGTAGCGTCTGCTTTTAAAACTTTTCCTTTAATACGAATAACTTTTGTTTTTTCAGAAGCATTTGAATATAAAGTAATCGATTTTGAAAATGCACCAACTCTATTTGTAGCATATTTTACACCAATTTTAGCAGTTTCTCCTGGCATAATTGGTTTTTTTGGCCATGTAGGTACGGTACAACCACAACTTCCTTTTGCTCTTGAAATGATAATTGGGGATTTACCAGTGTTTGTAAAAGTAAATTCACGTTTTCCATCTGCATTTTGCTGAATAGTTCCGTAATCAACTAATTCCGAATCAAATTTAAAAACACCAGCATTTGAATCTGCTTTAATAGTAAATTCCGATTTTTTTGCAGCTTTTTTAGCTACAGTTTTTACTTTTTGTGCATTTGCATTTATAGCAATTACTCCGATAAATAATAAGGTAAATAATTTTTTCATTTTTATAAAATTTTAGAATACAAAGTTAATATAATTTTTTAAATAGCAAAACATAAAATAATTGTAAATTTGCCAACGATTTTTAATATACAAATAGCGTACCAAAATGAATAATTCCAAAAAATATAATGCAAAAGAGATAGAAAATAAATGGTATCAATACTGGATGGATAATAATTACTTTCATTCCACACCTGATGATAGAGAACCTTATACTATTGTAATTCCTCCACCGAATGTTACAGGAATTTTACATATGGGACACATGCTAAACAATACCATTCAAGATATATTAATTCGTCGTGCAAGACTACAAGGTAAAAATGCTTGTTGGGTTCCTGGTACAGATCATGCTTCTATTGCGACAGAAGCTAAAGTTGTTGCAAAGTTAAAAGAACAGGGAATTGATAAAAACGATTTAACTCGTGATGAATTTTTAAAACACGCTTGGGATTGGACAAATGAATATGGAGGTGTTATTTTAGAACAACTTAAAAAATTAGGAGCATCTTGCGATTGGGACAGAACAAAATTCACCTTAGACGATGATATGTCCGAATCGGTAATTAAAACTTTTGTTGACCTATATAATAAAGGACTCATTTATCGTGGATACAGAATGGTAAATTGGGATCCAGAGGCAAAAACGACGTTATCCGATGAAGAAGTAGAGTATGTTGAAAAAAACGGAAAATTATACCATATTAATTATAAAATAGAAGGTACAGATGAAGTATTAACCGTTGCAACAACGCGACCAGAAACCATTTTAGGAGATACAGCCATTTGTATTAATCCTAATGACGAACGACACACGCACTTAAAAGGAAAAAAGGCCATTGTGCCAATTTGTAACCGTGTAATACCTATTATTGAAGATGAATATGTAGATTTAGAATTTGGTACAGGATGTTTAAAAGTAACTCCTGCACACGATATAAATGACAAAGCTCTAGGCGATAAGCATAATTTGGAAGTAATCGATATTTTTAATGAAGACGCTACTTTAAATAGTTTCGGATTACATTATAAAGGGAAAGATAGGTTTGTAGTACGAAAGGAAATAGCAAAAGAATTAGCTTCTTTAGGTGCTTTGCCAAAAGTAGAAGATTATACAAATAAAGTTGGTGTTTCCGAAAGAACAAAAGCAGTTATTGAGCCTCGTTTATCCGATCAATGGTTTTTAAAAATGAATGATTTGGTTAAACCTGCTTTAAAATCGGTTTTAGAATATGACGATATTAAATTATTCCCTAAAAAAATTGAGAGTACCTATCGCCATTGGTTAGAAAATATTCGAGATTGGAATATTTCTCGTCAGCTTTGGTGGGGACAACAAATCCCTGCTTATTATTTTGGCGATGGAAATGACGATTTTGTAGTTGCAGAAAACGCCAAAGAAGCTTTAGAGCTAGCAAGAGCAAAAAGTAATAATCCAAATTTAAAACTAACCGACCTTAAGCAAGATAACGATGCTTTAGATACGTGGTTCTCCTCTTGGTTATGGCCAATATCCGTTTTTGATGGTATCCGAAACCCAGACAATAAAGAAATAAATTACTATTATCCAACAAATGACTTGGTAACAGGTCCAGATATTATTTTCTTTTGGGTTGCTCGTATGATATTTGCGGGGTATGAATTCCGTAAAGAAAAACCGTTTAGTAACGTATATTTTACAGGAATTGTACGAGATAAACAAGGTAGAAAAATGTCTAAATCTTTAGGTAATTCGCCAGATGCCTTAAAATTAATTGAAGATTATAGTGCCGATGCCGTTCGTGCAGGTATGTTGTTGTTGAGTTCTGGTGCAGGAAACGATTTACTATTCGATGAAAATAAATTACAGCAAGGAAAACAATTTTCAAATAAAATTTTTAACGCATATCGTTTGGTTAGTGGCTGGAAAATAGATGATACAATTGCACAACCTGAAGAAAATATAATAGCAATAAATTGGTTTGAAGCAAAATTTCAAAATGCTTTTGCCGAAATGGAAGATCATTTTTCTAAATACCGTTTATCCGATGCTTTGATGACAGCATATAAACTTATTTGGGATGATTTCTGTTCATGGTTTTTAGAAATGGTAAAACCTGCGTATCAAAAACCAATAGATGCAGAAACATATAATAAGGTAATTGAATTATTCGAAAATAATTTAAAAATATTACATCCGTTTATGCCTTTCTTAACGGAAGAAATTTGGCATAAATTAAATACACGTACTAAAGAACAAGCTTTAATTGTATCTAATTACCCTAAACAGAACGATTTTGATACACAAATCATTGCAGATTTTGACTATACATCTGAAGTTATCACAGCAATACGAAAAATACGTAAAGAAAAAAATATTTCGTTTAAAGATACTTTGGAATTATACGTGTCAAATAAACAACTTATAAATACGGATTTTGATTTACTGATTAAAAAATTATGTAATGTAACAACGATTAATGCGACAACGGATGCGATTAAAAATGCCTTATCCTTTAGAATAAAAGCAAACGAATATTATATTCCATTTACTGAAAATATAGATGTAGAAGCTGAAAAAGAAAAAATGCAAGAGGAACTTAATTACACCAAAGGTTTTTTAAAATCCGTGCAGAAAAAATTATCTAATGAGCGATTTGTAAATAATGCTCCAGTAAAAGTTATTGAGATAGAACGCAAAAAAGAAGCAGATGCCTTAGAAAAAATAAAAGTATTGGAAGATGCTTTGAAAAATGTATAAGACCTGCAAGTCAATAAAAAAATGCCTATTTGTTCTTATAGTTCATCGCAATGGTTGTTGTTATACGCTAGTCAATCAAGAATTGGTAGTTTAATACGCGAATCATTGCGATGTAGGAACGATAGAATAAATCCGTTAGTTGTGAAGTGATTTTGCAAAAAAAATCAAAACTAGCGTTTTTTATGATTTTCGGGCAAATTTGAAGCTTTTTGAAGTTTTTATACTTTTTTAGCAGGTAATTTGTTGTTTATTAGTGAGTTGCCTCTGTTTAAAATCAAAAAAACACCATTTTTTAGCAAAAAAACGTGTCGTAAAATACTTATATGGGAGTATTTTTTAATCCAAATTATTGTCTTTTCTTTGTAGTGTTAGTATTTAAGGGATATTAACAGAATTTGAACT
>CAMZLT010000218.1 GCA_947311745.1 uncultured Flavobacteriaceae bacterium
CTATTGGTATTACCGATTTTGCACAAGGCGAATTAGGTGATATTGTATATGTAGATGTAGATACACTTGACGAAACACTAGATAAAGAAGAAGTTTTCGGAAGTATTGAAGCCGTAAAAACCGTTTCTGATTTGTTTATGCCAATTGCAGGTGAAATAATTGAATTTAACGAAGAATTAGAGGAAACACCAGAATTAGTAAATACCGATCCATACGAAAAAGGATGGATTATCAAAGTAAATATAACCGATTCAGACACCAAGAATTTATTAGATGCAGACAGCTACAAAGAATTGGTTGGAGCGTAATGCAATACTAATTGCAATTTTAATAACCATTCTAATTGCGTATCTAAGTATTGATTCAAATCCAATACATGTACCAATTAAAATAACGAATTTAGATAAAATTTTACATTTTAGTGCTTATTTTACCTTAACCACAAGCTGGTTTTTTGCTCTAAGAGAAAAAAACAAAAAATTACTAATCATAATTTCGCTAATTTTATATGGTATTTTATTAGAATATTCGCAAGAATGGTTCACTACAACACGAACAAAAGACATGTATGATGCTATTGCAAACACAACTGGTATAGTTATTGCTGCTATACTTTTTAAATATATTTATAAGTACTATAAAAAAATATTTGCATAACTTAATTTTTTTACTAAATTAGCAACCGATTAAAAACCCAAAAATATGGAAGTTAAAAAAAGTCCGAAAGCAAACCTAGAAAACTACACCAAGTTATTTATGCTACTTGGTTTACTTTTTTCACTATTTGTAGTGTATAAAGGTATTGAGTACAAAACAACCTATGTTGTAGAAAGCTTAGGTGATGGAACAGCACAAGAAGAGTTAGAGGAAGAAATTCCTATTACCCAACAACAAATCGAGGAAGTGAAACCACCACCACCTCCACCACCACTAGCTCCTGAAATTATTGAAATCGTAAAAGATGACAAAGAAATTGAGGAAACAGTACTTGAATCTACTGAAACGGATGAAGATGAAGTTATAGAAGCTCCTGAAGAAGATGAAATTGACGAAGTTGTAGAAGAGGAAGTTGTAATTGAAGAAGTGCCTTTTGCAGTTATTGAATCTGTACCAACATTTCCAGGATGTAAAGGTACAAATGCTCAAAAGAAAAAATGTTTTAATAAAAAAATGCAAAAGCATATTGGAAAAAACTTTAATGCAGATTTAGCACAAGACTTAGGTTTATCTCCTGGTAGAAAAAAAATATCTGTACAGTTTATCATTGATGAAAAAGGAAATGTAGTTAATATTAGATCTAGAGCTCCACATCCTAGATTAAAAAAGGAAGCTGAAAGAATTATCAAAAAACTACCAAAATTAGTTCCAGGAAGACAACGTAATAAAAATGTACGTGTTAGATATAATTTACCAATTGTATTTAATGTAGAGGATTAATTGTATCCATATACCATAAAAAAATCCCACAAATTGTGGGATTTTTTTTGCGCTAAATTCAAAAAACAATATACATTTGCAAAAAAATAGAGGTGCTTAAATTCTAAAACTAGAAAAAGCTGAGATTACACTCTTTGAACCTGAACAGGTAATGCTGTTAAGGGAAATTTGAACCATACCTAATAAATCAATTAATAAGGTATGTGTAATCTTTATGTGTTTTTGCACTTCAAAATAAAAACAACTATAAAGATTACAATTATGAAACTACATTTTACCATCCTTTTCTTTAGTGTTTCCGTAATAATTTTCGGACAAAATACCGATTTAAAAAAAGATACCATTCAATTACAAGAAGTTTTAATTCAGGCAACTAGAGCATCAAAAAAAGATCCATTTACAAAATCAACCGCAACTAAAAAAGAACTTGAAAAACACAATTTAGGACAAGATATTCCGCAATTGCTAGAACAATTACCAAATGTAGTTACCACAAGTGATACAGGAATTGGTATCGGATATACAGGTATTCGTGTGCGTGGTTCGGATGCAACTCGTGTAAATGTAACCCTAAATGGCATTCCGTTTAACGATAGCGAAAGCCAAGGTACATATTGGGTAGATTTACCAGATTTTGTTAGTTCCGTTTCTAGTATTCAACTACAAAGAGGTGTAGGAACTTCTACAAATGGTGCGGGAGCCTTTGGTGCAAGTTTAAGTCTAGAAACCAATAAAATAGATGAAAAAAGCTATATAGAAACCAATCACTCGTATGGTTCCTTTCAAACCGAAAAACATAACTTAATACTCAACTCAGGTACGTTAAAAAAACACTTTAATATTCATGCAAGAGTCTCAAACATAAAATCCGATGGTTATATAGATAGAGCAACTTCCGATTTAAATTCAAGTTATATTGAAGCAAATTATTTTACCGAAAAAACCAACATCAAGGCTCTTTTCTTTAACGGAAGCGAAATAACCTATCAATCATGGTATGGAATTGATGCAGAAACGTTACAAAATAACAGAACGTTTAATCCTGCAGGAGCAATTTACGATACTAACGGAAATATTCTAAAATTTTACGACAATCAAGTAGATAACTACAAACAAGATCACTATCAATTACATTTTAACCACAAAATAAACGAATATTTTACAACAAATATTGCAGTACACTACACCTATGGTCGTGGATTTTACGAGCAATACAAACAAAACGAGGATTTTTCAGATTACAACTTCTCTCCTATCGTAGTAAACGGTACAACAATAGAACAAACCGATTTAGTTCGACAAAAGTGGTTGCAAAATGATTTTTATGGTACAACATTTTCGGCAAAATATAGAAAAAATACCATCAAATTTATTTTCGGAGGAGCATATAACACCTACAATGGCGATCATTTCGGAAAAGTAATTTGGACTGCCTATGACAATATTGATTTAAGTGCTAAATTTTATGATAATACTGGCTCAAAATCCGATTTTAATCTGTTTACCAAAGTAAGTAAAGAATTAAATAAAAAATGGTTGCTTTTTGCAGATTTACAATATCGAACTGTAAATTACACCATAAAAGGAATAGACGAAGGTACAACAGAACTAAGCATAAAAGACCAACTAAATTTCTTCAATCCAAAAACAGGAATAACCTATACAGCAAACAACAAAAATACTTTTTATCTGTCCTATGCTAGAGCGAACAAAGAGCCTAAACGAGCAGATTACCTAGATGGCGAAAAACCAAAACCAGAACAATTAAACGATTTTGAACTAGGATGGCAACACCAAACTAAAAAAACACATCTAAATACCAATTTATATTATATGCAATATAAAGATCAATTAGTTTTAACAGGAAAACGAAACGATGTAGGTACTCCTATTGCAAAAAATATAGGAAAAAGCTATCGAATAGGTTTGGAATTAGACGCTACTATTAAACTAGGAAATCAATTTATTTGGCAACCAAATTTTGCAATAAGTCAAAATAAAAATGTAACAAAATTCGAATCCATTAATGGAATTATAGAAAATTTAGGAAATACCGATTTGTCTTATTCACCAAATTTTATCGCAGGAAATACCTTACGTTTTTTACCAAATAAAAAAATAAACCTTGCCTTAGTTTCAAAATATGTAAGCTCTCAATACATGAGCAATATAGAGCATGAACAATCTAAATTAAAAGGATATACAACCACAAACTTAAATATACAATACCACATACAACCAAAAAAATTCGTTAAAGAAATAGTTTTAACAGCTCTTTTTAACAATATTTATAATTCAAAATATGTTTCAAACGGTTATTTTTACAGTTATGATGATACGTGGAGTAATCCAAACCAAACAACAACTATTTACGGAAGCGGTTACTATCCACAAGCAACATTTAATTTTTTAACAGGAATTAAAGTGAAATTTTAACACATAATTTAGGTTTAATCCTCCCAACAAATTTATATGACGAATCGCCTTGGCGAGACTGTGGATATAAAATCGTTACCTGCAAGCACAAAATAAAACGTGAAAAAGTCAAAAAATAATAATTTTGGCTTTTTAAATTTGCATATAATATACGTATATATTATATTTGCAACTTGTAAATTAAAATAAAAAAAATGAATACTAAAAAGACACTTCA
>CAMZLT010000219.1 GCA_947311745.1 uncultured Flavobacteriaceae bacterium
AATTGTTGTACTAAAATTCGTAGAGAATACCCGTAATTAAGATTAAATTTCTTTATTAAAAACGGCATTTTTTCAAAATTATTGGTTGTAGTTTTATTGGTTAATAACGCGTCAAAAGGTAAAAAATTTAACTTTCCGTCAGAGATAATAGTTACTATTTTTTTGTTGGTATTGTTAAGTTCAGGTTCTAGTAAATAGGTAAATAAGATGTTTGCATATTTTCGGTAATCGGAAATTTTAGTGTTTAATTCATTTGGACTTCCTTGTGCGAATAAATCAATAAATACTTGTAAGTTGTTTTGATAATTGATGTTTTTATCTATTGTTCTAAGGCTTGTTTTTTCTTTGGTAATTTTAAAAATATACAAATGTTTTTTTGTGTCAAAATAAACAATGAATTGTTGGTTGTTTAAAATAACATTTTTTTGAAACGTTTCAATTTTAAAATCAGATTTAGTAAACGATAAATGGTATTTTTTTTGAATTTGCTGTTTTAATAATTGAATTTTTGTAGTTATTGCAACCTTTTTTGAAAGTATTTTTTTTATTCTTTCAATAGACGCTGTTGTATTTTTCAATTGCTCTAATTCAATTTCGTTTTCATACGTTGCTTGAATTTTTTCTAATTCATTTTTTTTAATGAGTAAACTATCGTTTTTAATATTGGTGTATTTTTGCTTTTTGTATAAAATATCGGATAGTACGGTTGCTTTACTTTTTTCTACAACAGCTATCATATTTTTTATAATTTTTTGCTTTTCTAAAGTGTCATTGCTTTTATTTAAAAGCAAATTGTATATCGTAATAATTTTTTCAATGCGTTTTTTAGAACTGGCTACTTGTAGTAATTTTGCATCTTGTGTACTAAAGACTTCTCGTAATAAAGCATCCGTATAGAGGCTTAATTTATAACACGAAATTGCTTGTTGGTATTTTTTTTGAATTTCGTAAATTTTGGCTTTTCCATCTAATACTTCTACTAGTGTGTTTTCAGGATATAAATCGGTTTTTTTAGGATTTTGAGATAATTTGTTTGGTTGGAAACTTGGTAATAAAATTTGCAGACTATTTTGATAAGTTTCTAAGGCTTTGTCGTATTCTTTTACAGAAATAAATACTTTAGCCAGTTGATTGTATATTTTTGCTTGAATTCGTTTATTAGTTGTTTTTTTAAGTGCTTTTTTAAAAAAAACGACCGATTTTTTAAAATTATTTTTAAAATAATAACAGGTAGCAACTGTAGTTAAATTAGTACAAATAAGTTCTTTTTTACTGCTTAGGTTAATTGCTTTATTTGCAGTTTTAATGGCTTTGTCGTATTGTTTTAATTTGGATAAATTTTTAGCAATTTGTGAATAAATAGTGCTTTTTTGTGATATGTTTTTAGGTTTTAACTCTAAGGCTTTTTTTAATAAATCTAAGGCTTTTTTTGATTGATCTAACGATTGGTAGGTTATAGATAAATTTAGATATGTAGCGATTAATTGCGGAATATCCTTTTTAGATTTAACCACTTCAATGGTGTATTTTAACAGAGCATCTGCTCGTTTATAATCGCCTAATCTAGTGTAATTGTTTGCTAGTGGTTTAAGGCAATATTCTACAATGTTGTATGTTTTTAATTGATTTTTTCGATGGTATGCTAAGGCTTTTTCGTAAACTAAAACCGATTCGGAAATTTTCCCACTTTGTTTTAAATGATAGGCTTTGTTAATGATTAGGTGTAGTTTTGCGATTTTTTCGGCATTTGTAATTGGTAATCGCCATTGCTTATTTTCGGCGTTTTTAAAAAGATAAAACCGTTGCGTGTTTTTATCTAACCAAAAATAGTCTAAATAAGCATAATAGAATTCTTCTAGGTTATCTTGTTGTTTTAAAAATTTAATTTTTTTTGCAAAAAATGCATCACTTTGTGTAACGTTACCTTGTTTAAAATTAGATGTTATTTGTGTGTCATACTGTTTTATTGAATCTTGTCCGAAACTAAAAAGTACCGAAAAAGCAGCTATGTAAAACAAAAAACACTTCATAAACTAGTTAAAATTTCCAAATAGCATAGGCTTGTAATTGCTTGGTTGGTTTGGTAAAGTTTTGGATATAACGCAAGCCAACACTAGGTCCAATTCGTGATGCACCAACGGTGAAATCTAAAAATAAGCCGTAATTATTAATTGTTAATTCTTTTTTGTAAACAGCTTCGCGGTGGTAATTATTTCGTTCGTTAAATACTTGCCCTGCGTCAGATTGTGTAATGGTTTGGTCTTTTATTAAGATAGATTTTTGCCATCCGTTAATCGAAACTTGTGGTCCAAAACCTAATCCGATAATAGAATTTATATTATATCTAACAGAAACAGGTACAATATCCAAATATTTTTTTTGTGTATCGATGTTGTTTTTGGTTTCGGTTGTTGTGGTAATTCCGTTTGCATTTTCTTGAATGGTTTCAAAATTTTTAGATTCAATATATTGTACCGATGCCATAATTTCAGATTGCCAATACCATTTGTAAGCCTTAAAAGGCGAAATGGTTACACCAACAAAAAAACCATTTGCAGAAGTATCGTATTTTGTATCGCTTTCTAAATCGGCAACACCAAGTTTTTCATCAGAAGTAAAAAAGTGGTTATATCCTGCTTTTGCTCCAATTGAAATACCAGGTTTAAAACTTGCGGTAGAGGTGTTGGTAACAATTGGCGGATTTTTATCAAAAATAATTTCCGTTTTACTTTTCGATCGTACTTTATGAAAGTCTTTGGCAAATTTTAAGGAGTATTTTACAAATCCTTTTGTAGAATCTTTTTCAAATACATTTTTTTGATTAGAACCTGGTAAATAAATATTTTTAAACTGAAAGGATATTTTATCTTTATAAAAAACGGTGTCTATACAACTGTATCGAACTTCTTTTCCGTCAGGACAAATAGGAACTTTAGGATACATATCCAGCACTTTTAGCGAATATTTATCTAGCATTTCAGGTATTTCGGTATTTAATTTAATTAAACTAGCAGGACCTTCGCCATTATTTTGAAATCGGATTTTATATTTTAATCGTTTAAACCTAACCAACCGATAATTTAATTTTGAATTATAAACCGACATTTTATTTGGGTCATGTGATACGACGATTTCCATTTCTTTTTCGGTAATTTTATGGCTTGTACTACCTCTTTCTGGTACATAAATGCTTCGGATGGTTAAAATAGCACTAGTGTCTTTTAGCATTTCTGGAGTAGTTTTTAGGGTAAAAAACATATTCCGTTCTTCGTTTGGTGCAACATCGCTAACATACCAAGCTTTGTAATCGTAATAATTGTTTTTTGCATCATTAAGCGATTGTTGTAAATTTTGACTTAAGGTGTCTTTTAACAAATTTTTATTTTCAATAATGGAAGTAATTCCTGTTGATTGAATAAGTGTGTTTTTAGATAAAGCTTTAGATAGTAAAGCGTCTTCTCCGATTTCTTTTTCGTTGTAATAAGTACGAATATCGATTAATTCAAAATTTTTATTTTTAAATTTTTTATCATTAAAAAATAAATATAGTGTTCCGTTTGTGGTTATTTTTTTGTCGTTTGCATAGCTTACAATAAGTTGCATTTCTTGATTTGGACTTGGTTCGCGGTTATTTTGAATTCTAAAGCCGTTATGTAAAGCTATTAATTTATGATCCTCATTTATTAAGATATCTTGCTCGTTTGAGGCAGTTTCTGTATTTGAAATAAAAATAGATTTTGGTCTAGTTGTTGGCGGTTTTCCGTCATCGTAATTATTGGTAGCAGCTAATCTTGCTGTGTATGTTCCTGCATCTTTATAAGTGTGTGTTGGATTTTCTTTAAGACTGTAATCCCCATCGCCAAATTCCCAATAATTTTCCCAATATGCCTTTGGTGCTCCTGCAATTTGACGTAACGGAGATAATTCAGCTTTAAAAATTACTTGCTTTCCTTTTATAATAGTTTTAAAATCTGCCTGATGCCTTGTAGAATCTTGTTTTACTTCTTGTGCTGTGATACATTTAGTAAGTAAAATAAAAATAACTAATACCGTTTTTTTGTAGAATAAATTTTTCATTGATTAAGGTTTTTAGTTTTCACAAATATAATGAATTATTTGTTTATACGTAGTAATATAAATAACAGATAAATATGTTTTATGTAAAAAAAGAGAAGTATTCTAAATATTTAGAACACTTCTCATAACCAACAAAACTAACTAGCAATTTTCCCTCTTTTTGTTTGTCTATAACATTATATCTAAAAAGTATCTATTTTGTTACCCATAAATTTAAAAAAAAGAAAAGTATTCTAAAAAAACAGAATACTTTTCCTTACTACTATAATAGCAAAAAAATTTCCCTCAAAATTTAGATGCATTAATAAAGTAACTAAACAGGTGCAAAAAAAAGAATTATACTGTTAAATAAAAAGGCTAATTTGATTAACCGAGCACTTTATTTGATAAACGCATACTTTTTTTAAATTAAAATATTTACTTTAGCAATCTATATAGTAACCAATGAGTCTGAAAAAACACAGTGATCATAAATATATCGAAGCACTTTTGCAAAACGATAATCGCGTTTTGAATGAATTATATCAAAAATTTTCTGGGAAAATAATTTTGTATGTAACTAAAAACAGTGGTTCGTATGACGATGCGCAAGATGTTATTCAAGAGGTATTGATAACTATTTTTCATCAAGCAAATGAAAGAAATTTTACACTTACTTGTCCGTTTGATGCGTACTTTTTTTTACTCTGTAAACGTAACTGGTTAAATAAATTAAATAAAAAAGGCATAAAAAAGGTAACAATTTTAGAGGAAATTACATCTATTACTGACGAGCAAGAATTTTTAGTACAAGAAACCGAAATGTACGAAAAACGAACGGCACTTTTTGAGAAAAAATTAATTGAGTTAGGTGGAAAATGTAAAGAATTGTTAGACGTCTCTTTTAAACTTAAAAACATGGAAAAGGTTGCTGCTTTTTTAAATATTAGTTACGGATATGCACGAAAAAAGAAATCCGAATGCATGAGTAAACTTACTAAAATGATAAAAAGTTCGTCAAATTTTAACTCTTTAACAACTATGTAAAATGAATGAAAAAGATGCACAATTTATCGAACAATTTTTAAACAACGAGCTTAATGAAACAGAAGTAAAAACATTTAATTTTCGTTTAAAAAATGATGTTGATTTCGCAAAAGAATTTAACTTATATAAAGAAGTAAACGATACTTTAAGTAAACGTTTTTCGGATAAAGACCGTGAAAATGAATTAAAAGAAACCTTAACTATTTTAGGGGAAAAATATGTTAAGCCAAATAAAAATAATTCTGACGCAAAACCAAAAATATTTTTCTTGCAACGATATAATAAGTTTTTGGTTGCAGCTAGTTTGGTGATTTTTGCAACGCTTTTATGGTTTAATGACTCAAAACCTAATTTTTCGGATTATGCTAATTATCCTAATTTAGAATTGACTACTCGTAGTACTACTGCAAATAACCATATTAAAAAGGCTGAAAATTCTTTTAATAATAAAGATTACGAAGCTGCACAAAAGGAATTAGAGATTTTATTAAAAACCGATAGAACAAAAGTAGAATTGCAGTTGTATCTTGCTATTTGTTTAATGGAGCAAAATCATTTTAACAAAGCAGATAAACTATTAAAGAAAATATCAAATGGCAACTCGGTTTATAAAGATAAAGCAATTTGGTATCTGGCTTTGAGTAAATTAAAGCAAGAGCGATATAAGAAATGTAAAGAATACCTTAAAAAAATCCCTAAAGATTCTTCGGAATATGCAGATGCACAAGATTTATTAAGCAGATTATAAGTGTTGCATTAATTCAATTAATTCGCTTCGTTTGGATTTAACTAACGGTACACATGATCCGTCGCTTAGAGATATTGTACCTTCTTTAAGGATTGTGTTTACAAAATTAAGGTTGATAAAATGTGATTTGTGTGGTGAAAAAAACTTTTTATTCTCTAGCATTTTAGTAAATTTACCAATATTGTATGAGCTAAGTATTTGTTTTTTATCCATACATATAATTTTTGTATATCCTTCTACACCTTCAAAACGTATAATGTCCGAAATTTTAACAAAACTAAGTCCTTTACTTGTAGGGATACCAATACTGGTTTTATTTGTATGTACACCTAAGTGTTCTAATAGTTTTTTATTTTTTTGATAAGCATTTTTTTTAGATATATTTTGTAACGCATTGGTAACAGCAGTTTTTAGCTCGTCGTTGTCTATTGGTTTAACAATATAACCTATTGCAGAATGTTTAATTGCTTCGATGGCGTAGTTGTTATAAGCAGTAACGAAAATAGTTTCAAAATCTGGATAGTTTACTTTTGAAAGTACGTCAAATCCGCTAAATATTGGCATTTCAATATCTATAAAAACTAGGTCAGGTTGTAGTTCGTCTATTTTTGAAATGGCAATTTTAGGATCATTGCATAGTGCAACAATTTCAATTTGTTTAAAATAACGCTCTACTTTTAGTTGCAGACCTTCTAAGGCTTTTTTTTCGTCGTCTATTAATATTGCGGTTATTTTAGTCATTTTTTTTAAAAGTTAAATTAATAGTTGTTCCCTTTTTTTTGTTTAAAACAGAATAAGTTATCGTCCATTTTTGTGCTTGGTTTAACAAGGCTATTCTGTCTTTAATTATATTTGTTGAATTATTTTTTTTCTGTTTAAACTGTATCGAATTTTGTTGAATTATTTTTGATTTTTCCATACCAACACCATCATCTGAAATGCTAACAGCATAGGTGTTTTGCGAGATATATTTAAAATAGATTTGAATCATTCCTTTTCCTTGGTTGTGAAAAACACCATGATTTACAGCATTTTCTACAAAGGGTTGTAAAATCATTGTAGGAATTTTAGTATCTTGAATATTTAATTTTAGATCTTTTTTAAACACATAATTAAATTCATCACCAAAACGCATTTTTTCAATTTCAAGGTATCCTTTTAATAGGTTAATTTCTTCTTTTAAACGTATTTCTTCTTCTCTTGAAAAATCAAAAAACATTCGTATTAATCTAGAGAATTTTACCAAGTATTTTTCGGATAGTTCAATTTCGTTTTTAGTTATATAATACTGTATGGCATTTAAAGAATTAAATACAAAATGTGGATTCATTTGGCTTCGTAGGGCATGTAATTCAAAATCGGCAAGTTTTTTTTGTGCTTTTAATTTTTTTGCTTCTTTGGTGTGTTTTTTTTGTTTAAAGTATAAAATGGTTCCGATAAATAAAAGTAAAAAAGTAATTCTAGACAATACTTTAAACCATATTGTTTGGTACCAAAGTGGTGTGATAACAAAGTTAAAGGAAGTGGTTTTATCCAATTTTTTAATTTCTAATGTATACAAATTTGGCGGTAAATCATTAAATAGTAATTGGTTTGAATTGGTTTCTGTCCATTTTTTATGAATAGGTTTTAGCTGGTATTGGTATTTTCTTTTTTTGTTTTCCGAAAAATCAATAGTTGCAATTTTAATTTCTAGTTGATTGTTGGTAGTATAGTTTACTTTAGAATTTTTTAAAATATTTTTTTGATTATAAGTAATACTATTAAAATAAATATTTAAAAATTGATTAGTTAATTTGTTTTTAGTTGATAGTATATTTATTCCTTCGTTACTACTTGCAAAAAGAGTGCTATCTTTTACATAAACTGAACGTGTTTTATTAGTGTTTAAACCGTTGTTTATGGTATATTTTTTTTGTAATTTATAGGTATTTTTTATTTTTAAATAATTCCAAACACCTTGATTGGTAGCTAAATAAATTTCGTTATTGTGTACATAAACATCTTGCACGTCTAAAAAATCAGATTTTTCTAAAATGCTAGTTTCTTTTAAATCGGTTACATATGCACCAAAACCATCGGTACAAACTACAAATTTTGCATCCTTAATTTTGGATAGTGATAGTATTGGTTTATTTGAAATTTGCGAATTAGGTATTCGTGTTAATTTTCCGTTATTAAATTTTAATAAACCACTAGATGTGGCTATTATTAGTTCTTTGTTAAAAACGAGTAAATCCCTAATTCCGCTTTGTTCGTATTCGTTTAGTATTTCTAAATTTGGTTTTAATTGGAACAATCCTGACGAACCAAAACTAAATAAAGAGCCTTTGTAAAATACTATTTTCCTTGCCAAATCATTTAAAATGTTTGTATAATATTTGTTGTGTTGTGCTTTTACAAATTTGGTTTCATTATTTTTTAGTAAAATTATTTTGCTATCTGTTAAATAGTATTCTGTTTGTGTTTCCTCTAAATAATTTGCACTATAGATAAAACCGTTTTCTTTAAGATATGGTACAAATTTTTTGGTTTGGATATCATATTTATAAAATCCTTTATTATAAATATTGGTAATTATTTTATTGTTTATCAATCGTATTTTTCCTATTTTTTGATTGTTTAATTGTATCGTAGTTTTTTGTTTGGCATTGGATAAAAAATAAACACCTTTATTAAGAGTGGCAATCCATAAATTTTTATTTTTATCGATAAATGAAAAATGAGAATTTATGTTTTTTGGAATATGAATTATGTTTGTAAGGTTATAATTAGTATCTAATTTGGCAACAAAATGTTCTCCGGAAAATTGAATTTCATTATTAACTGTATTGACACGAGTAAATCGTACGGTATTTCTTTGCAATTGATTTTTAAAGCTTTTAGTTCTAAATTTTAACGTATTGAAATTAAAAAGTGTATATCCTTTATTACTAATCCAACAAAATAAGCTATCGTTAATTTGTGTTCGATGTGTTTGTGTTAGTAGCGGTTGCGGTATTTTTAGTGATTTTATTATACGGTGATTTTTATTTTCTATATATACAGAATCTGTATTATCGCTAAAAAAAATATATTTTACAATAGAATGTATTATTGCATCATGAAGTTTATCGTGTTTTTTTATGTTGGTAATTTTCCATTTTTTATTTAATAAGCGATATACATTTCTTCGATCTTGAAAGGTAATGCTATCACTAGTACCGTTTATGGTATTTGGATATAAATTTTTGTTTTCCATTTCGCTTTGAAAAGAATATACACTGTCGTTTGCGATATATCCTAGACTATTTGCTTTTGAGAAAAACCAAAATTTATTGTCTTTAGTAATTCTAAAATCCCAAATATCATTGGTAGGTAAGCCTTCTTTGGTAGTGAAAGTTTTAAAATTTTCTCCGTTAAATTTTACAATGCCTTTATCGGTTATCATCCAAATAAAACCTTGTTTATCTTGTGTAATACGATAGACATGGTTACTTGGTAATCCATTTTTAGTATTGTAATTGGTGTATTGTTGAGCGTAAGAAAAAAAACTCCATGTCAAGAGTAGTACTACAATATGGAGTTTTATTTTTTTCATTTATAGAATTAAAAAGTAAAGGTAATAATTAATCAATCAATAAGCCCCAATTTCCTTCATAATGACCAGATATGCCGCCAAGTGTATAATCTATATTAATTTCTCCTAAGACACTACCGTTAGCAGGAGTGTAGCTATTTACAATAACAGTTCCTGCACCAGAATTAAACGTGCTTTGTCCGTCATCACCCATGCCAAATTCCACGCCATTAATAAAAAAAGCAGGTATTATTGGATTAACCACTAAATTATGTCCAACAACAGTATTACCACTATCTGCACTATATGTTCCTGGAA
>CAMZLT010000220.1 GCA_947311745.1 uncultured Flavobacteriaceae bacterium
AATGTAATAAAAGGTCTTTTGGTAAAAATAAGTCTGTCAAAATTATAAGTTTTTTGATAACAAAAGTAACATTAATCCCCAACTTTTATATCTGACCCTATTTTAAAAGGTAGAGGTAAGTTTTCTGCAGAATGGATGTTAGTTGCACAAAAAACAGAACATGAAGCAAGGTGGATTTTAAAACCAATAAATTATTGCTTAAATTTTTTCGGTAATGGAAAAGTTGAAATAACAAAAAGAGGTAATTTCAAAATTGGTCGAATAACAATGCAAAGAAAAGGTGGAGATGGCGGAAGAAAGACTGCTCAAATGTTACAGTTCAAGATTAATCCAGCAGAATTATTTGATAAATAAAAATTTCCAACAATGACATAAAACCCATTGTTTTTGTAACAAAAACAACACAAAAAAATATTTATTGAATTATTTTAACAACTCCCATTTTTTTAATGCAAAATTTTAAAAAGCAATTCTTTTAATATATCTTTTTGAGCAAAATTACTTGCACCGAGTCCTTTACTTTTCATATCGGCTTCGTGGATATACGAAATAATTTGCGATACTTTTCGCATAGGATAATTTCGTGCAGCATCAAAGTATTCACGTACAAAAAAAGTGTGTACACCTAATTTTCGTGCTGCATTTTGTTGGGATTTATCTTTTAATCCATGTAACAACAAAATTTTAGTAAACAAATCGCCTAAAGAGCCTAAAGTTACTACTAACGGATTATCTTTTATATTATGATTAAAATAATTTACAATTTCGTTTGCTTTCACTACATTTTTAGTACTAATTGCTTTACGGAATTCAAAAATATTATAGTCTTTACTAATACCAATATTTACTTCTATATCAGTTGGTGTAATTAAAGTTCCTTGTGGTAAAACAATGCGTAATTTTTCTAATTCTTTGGCTATTTTACTTAAATTATTTCCTAAAAAATTAACTAACATTTCTGCTGCAATTGGATCTATCTTATATTTTTTTTGTGCTAATTCGGTTTTTATCCAATCGGCAACTTTATTGTCGTACAGTTTTTTACTTTCAAAAAGAACGCCATTTTTTTTAATTAAACCTGCTAATTTACGACGACCATCTAATTTTTTATATTTATAACAAATTACCAAAACGGTTGTTGGTTGCATATTACTTACATAAGCTGCCAACTCTTCTATATTTCTAGATAAATGTTGTGCTTCTTTTACAATAATGACTTGTTTTTCTGCCATCATCGGAAAACGCTTCGCATTTGAAATAATGTCTTTTACAGAAGTATCTTTTCCGTAAACAATCATTTGATTGAATCCTTTTTCTTCTTCCGAAAGGATACTTTTTTCGATATAATTACTTATTTTATCAATAAAAAAGGCTTCGTCACCCATTAAAAAATAAATGGGTTTTACGTTGCCTTTTTTTATGTCGTTTAAAATACTATTCATATTTTAATAATAGGTATATCGTCGTACGTTAGAAATATATTTTGCTAAACGCATTACTTGATTGGAGTAACCGTATTCGTTGTCGTACCAAATATATACAATAATGTTTTTTCCGTCTTCTGTTGCGATAGTAGCTCTACTATCATAAATAGAAGGAGCTGTTGAACCTACGATATCACTTGAAACTAATTCGTGATCTAGTGAATATTTTATTTGCTCGACTAGTTCGCCTTCTAAAGCGTATTTTTTCATTACAGAATTAACCGCTTCTACACTTGCTGAATTAACTAATTTTAAGTTTAAAATAGCAAGCGATCCATTTGGTACTGGTACACGAATTGCGTTAGAGGTTAATTTTCCTTCTAAAGCAGGTAATGCCTTAGAAACGGCTTTTCCTGCTCCTGTTTCGGTAATTACCATATTTAGTGCTGCTGCACGACCTCTACGGTATTTTTTGTGCATATTATCTACTAAATTTTGGTCATTTGTATATGCGTGAATGGTTTCTAGATGTCCGTTTTCAATTCCGAAACTATCGTCAATAACACTTAAAATAGGAGCAATTGCATTTGTGGTACACGATGCTGCTGAAAATATATCTACGGAATTTATATCGTATTTTTTATGGTTTACACCATGTACAATATTAGGAACTCCTTTTCCTGGAGCTGTTAGCAATACTTTATCTACTCCAACACACGAAAGATGCCTTGATAAAGCCTCTTTATCTCTAAAAGCACCTGTATTATCAATTACCAAAGCGTTATTTATGCCATAAATTGTATAATCTACATCTTCGGGTTTTGATGCTGAAATTAAATATACCGTTGTACCATTTATTATTAAGGCTTTCTTTTCAAAATTAGTTTGTACTGTTCCTAAAAAATCACCGTGAACGGAATCACTTCGCAACAAAGATGCTCGTTTTTCTAAAACTACAGGAGTAATTTCACCACGTGTTACAATTGCTCGTAAACGCATTTGTTTCCCTTTTCCTGTTTTAGTCATCAATTCACGTGCAAGCAATCTACCAATTCTACCAAAACCGTAAAGTACCACATCTTTTGGTTTTATTTCTTTAGATTCTTTTGCATGTTTTAATTTATTTTGGATAAAAGCTGTGGTATTTTCAAAATTTTCATCGCTTAAATGATATTCAAAAGCAAGTTTACCAATATCCAATTTAGAAGGTGGTAAATCCAATTGCAGAATTGCTCTAGATATTTCTAAAGCATCGAATATTGAAATTGGTTTTTGAACAAATTCAACTGCATATTCAATTAAATTTAAAATTTCACTAACATTTCTGTCGATTAGCTGGTTACGAAAAATAACTAGTTCAACAGATTTTTCATACCATAGGTCCGAAATATTTTTAATAAATTCAACTGTTGCACGTCTGCGATCTGCTTGAAAAGCAAGTTCTTTTTCGTAATTAGTTTCTTGTAACATTTTTTATAGTTTTTATTTTACAAAAATACGGCAATCCATATTGTAAAATGCTAAATATTTTTATACTTAATAACATCTTTTTAACAAAAAAA
>CAMZLT010000221.1 GCA_947311745.1 uncultured Flavobacteriaceae bacterium
AAAATCCGAATTAATATTCCTAATAAAAAAGGAACTATCAAACCAAACCTTTTAGCAGATATTAAAATTAAAGATTACCAAAGCAAAAATGCTATCGTTATACCAAGTAATCTTGTGCAAATTGACGAAAATGGAAAAACATTTGTCTATACCATCACTAAAAAAGAAAACAGAAAAATAGTTACTAAAAAAATGGTAGAAATAGCAAAGGAATACAATGGAAAAACAGAACTAAAAAGTGGTTTAACCGAAAAAGACATTCTTATTAATGAAGGCTCTAGAAACGTTAGTGAAAATCAAGAAGTTACAACTATTTAAACTACGTACAAATGAAAAATAAAACAAATGCCATATCCAATTGGGCGATAAACAACAAGGCAACCGTACTAGTTATTACTGCAATTATATTTTTAGCAGGTATTAATTCGTATAATTCTATGCCAAATGAAGCGTTTCCTGAAGTAGTTATGCCAGAGATATTTGTAACCTCAATTTATCCAGGAAACTCCGCTTTAGATATGGAAAAATTAGTTACCAGACCACTTGAAAAAGAAATTAATAAAATTTCAGGTGTAGATAAAATTACTTCTACTTCTAAACAAGGATTTTCGTCTATTGATATTAAATTTACTTCCGATTTTACACCAGAAGAAGCACTACAAAAAGTAAAAGATAAAGTAGATGTCGTAAAAGCAGACAAAGATTTTCCTAAAGATATGCCAGCAGATCCTGATGTAAGAGAGTTAAACTTGTCAGAAAAAATGCCAATTATGAATGTAAATTTATCTGGTACATTTTCGCTAGATCAATTAAAAAAATATGGCGAATATTTACAAGACGAAATTGAAAAACTACCAGAAATAAGTGGTGTAGACATAAAAGGAATCCAAGATAAAGAAGTAGAAATCGCCATTGATTTAAACAAAATGGAAAGTGTGCAATTAAACTTTAAAAATATTGCCGATGCTGTTAAATTTGAAAACATGACACTATCAAGTGGTGATTTAAAAGAAAACGGCATGTTGCGAAATGTTAGAGTACTTGGCGAATTTAAAGACCCAAAACAAATTGAAAACATTATCGTAAAAAACCAACACAATAATATTGTTTATCTACGAGATATTGCAACAGTTTCTTTTAAAGAAAAAGAAAAGGAAAGTTACGCTCGTGAATTTGGCAAATCGGTAGTAATGTTAGATGTAAAAAAACGCTCTGGTGAAAATTTAATTATTGCATCGCATAAAATCGATAAAATCATTGCTAAAGCTAAAAAAGAAGTTTTTCCTAAAAATTTAAAAATATCTAAAACAAACGACCAAACGGACAAAACAGTTGCACAAGTAGCTGATTTAGAAAATAATATCATTTTCGGTGTAATTCTAGTAGTTATAATTTTAATGTTTTTCTTAGGTTTACGAAACGCTTTATTTGTTGGTATCGCAATTCCTCTATCTATGCTATTGTCGTTTATTTTATTAAATTCTTTAGGAATTACCTTAAATATGATGGTGCTGTTTGCTCTCGTTTTAGCCTTAGGAATGCTAGTAGATAACGGAATTGTAGTTGTAGAAAACGTGTATCGTTTTATCGACGAAGGCTATTCTAATCACGATGCTGCAAAATATGGCGTTGGCGAAGTAGCTTGGCCAATTATTGCCTCAACAGCAACTACCCTAGCAGCTTTTATTCCATTGGGATTTTGGCCAGGAATTATGGGTAAATTTATGAAATATTTTCCGATAACTTTAATAATGGTTTTATCCTCGTCTTTATTTGTTGCTTTGCTTATAAATCCTGTTTTAACAGCAATGTACATGAAGGTAAAAGAAAAAGAAGTTAGCTTAAAAAAAGTCGTGTATAAAAGTGCTATTTCTGGTGTAATTGGTGTATTAGTACTCGTAACAGGATTACATTTCCATAAAGGAGGAATCATTGCCTTAGGAAACCTATTAATTTTATTTGCGATTTTTAATCTTTTATATAAAATTGCTATAAACCCAGTAATTAATTGGTTTCAAAATGTATTTTTACCAAATTTAGAACGATTATACGAAAAAATATTACGTTTTACTTTACGAGGGAAAAATGCGTATATTACCTTTATACTTACTTTTGTTTTACTTTTTGTATCTATCGGATTGGTTATTATTTCACCACCAAAAACATTATTTTTCCCAGATAATGAACCTCCACAAATATATGTTTATACCGAATATCCTATCGGAACAGATATCGAAAAAACAAACAAACTTACTATTGAATTAGAAAAAAGAATTCAGCAATACCTCAAAAAATACGAAAAGAATGGTGTAAATTTCTTAGTAAAATCTATTATCGGACAAGTTGGCGAAGGTACTGGCGATCCGCAACAAGGCAACCAAGGAAACACACCAAATAAATCACGAATTACTATTGATTTTGTAGATTATGTAGATAGACAAGGTGTTAGCACTCCTAAAATATTAACCGAATTGCGGGATTTGTTAAGCGGTATTCCTGGTGCAAATATTACAGTTGATAAACGAAAAAGCGGTCCTCCGACTGGTCCGCCTGTAAATATTGAAATTGCTGGTGATGATTACGATGTATTAATTAACACTGCAAAAGAAGTACAAAGTTTTTTAGCAAGTAAAAACATAAGCGGAATTGAGGAACTAAAACTAGATGTAGAAATTGGTAAACCAGAACTTATCGTAAATATAGATAGACAAAAAGCCAATCGTTTAAACGTTAGAACTGGTCAAATTGCCGATGCTTTACGTACTTCCCTTTACGGAAAAGAAATTGCAACCTATAAAGATGGCGAGGATAATTATCCGATAAATTTGCGATTAAAAGAAAAATACCGAAATAGTAAAGAAGCACTAATTAACCAAAAAATAACGTTTAGAGATATGCTAACTGGTAAAATGAAACAAGTTCCGATTTCGGCAATTGCAACCACCGAAAATAAAACTACTTTTTCGGCTGTAAAACGTAAGGATTTAAGTAGAGTTATTAGTGTTTACACCAATGTATTAGAAGGCTATAATGCAAATGAAATCGTTGAAAAATCTAAATTAGCACTTAAAAATTTTAAATTACCAAAAGGCTATTCCATAAAATTTACAGGTGAACAAGAAGAACAAGCAAAAATGATGGCATTTTTAAGTAACGCCTTACTAATTGCTGTAATATTAATATTTTTGATACTTGTTGCACAATTTAATTCGGCAATTACACCAGTAATAATTTCATTATCTGTCGTGTTATCCCTTATTGGTGTATTTTTAGGTTTGGTGATTTTTAAAATGGATTTTATCGTACTAATGACCATGCTTGGAATAATTTCTTTAGCAGGAATTGTAGTAAACAATGCCATTGTACTGATTGATTATATCAACTTATTAATAGACAGAAAGAAAGAAAAATTCAAAATTAGTAAAGAAAAATATTTGCCTAAAAAATTACTATTTGAAAGTATTGTAGATGCAGGAAAAACTCGTTTACGACCAGTACTTTTAACAGCAATCACTACTGTTTTAGGATTAATTCCACTTGCATTCGGAATTAATATAAATTTCATTACGTTACTAACCGAATTTGATTCGCATTACTATGTTGGTGGAGAAAATGTACTATTTTGGGGTCCGTTATCAAAAACCGTAATTTACGGATTAACCTTTGCTACATTTTTAACTTTAGTAATTGTACCAGTTATGTACTATATTTTATTTAGAATACAATTGCGAATAAATAAAAAAGATGTAATTTCAATAGATGAAATAAACAAAATGAATTAATATAAATAATGTCCTAGCATTGTTGTTTGTGGCAATGCTAGGAGTTTTTTTAAGTTTTTAGAATTCATAAAATTGGGAGTAAACTATTGGGTCAAATATAAAAGTTGGGGAAAAGTTATAAAAGTTGTCAACTTTACTTGTAAATACCAAATAATTAATATAACTTTACAACAGATTTATATCACGACAATATCGCTCTAGCGAGACTGCGGATATAAAAACCGTTGTGTATCATAAAAAAAATGAAAAACCTCTATGCAAATACTCAATCAAATGGAATTATTCATATAAGTGAAGTTGATAAAAACAATAGAGAAAAATACTTTTGTTGTAATTGCAAAAATGAATTAATTGCAAGAAAAGGAAAAGTGTATGCTCATCACTTTTCACATAAATCAGATACTAATTGTAGTTATGAAACATATTTGCACGAAACTGCGAAAAAGATGTTTTATAACAATTATTCTAATGCTTTAAAAAACAATACGCCTTTTTGGTTTGAATATGAAATTGAAAGTAAATGTAATACTTGTATAAATATAAAAGGTTTGAATATTTCTTGTAATTTATCAAAACAAATTGAAAGATTTGACCTTACAAAAAGGTATGATATTGTAGAAATGGAAAAAGGACACAATGGCTTTATAATTGATGTTTTATTAAAATCAAGTACATCTGACGATAGTATTTATGTAGAAATTGCCGTAACTCACAAATCCGAAGATAAAAAAATTGTATCAAAAGCAAAAATATTAGAGTTTAACATTATAAATGAAAATGATTTTAAATTGTTTTCAGATAATCAAATAAAAATTAGTAAAAAAATAGATTATTATAATTTCAAAAAGGTAAAAAAAGATACAAATTTAAATAATTTAGAATGCAATAGAAAAGTAAGTGCTTTTTTCGTTTATGATAATGGAAAAGCAAAAACTTTAGAATTACAAATGAAAGAACTTATGAATAAGATTAATTCGATAAGTTTTAGACATTTTGAAGTTCTTTATAATATCAAAGATTTCATTGCAGAAGAAACTTCAGACGATGAATGGGAATTCTATGAAGAAGATTGGAGTGAAGAACACAGAAGAACACATCATAGATCTTTATTTCATAACTGTGTTATGAGAGCATCTTATAATGGAATAAATATTAGAAATTGTTTTTCTTGTCGGTTCTTTACACATAATAATAGTGTTTTTGGAATATATCCATATTTCTGTAAAAAATTAAAATGTGAAATTGAAAACTCGAATGATGGTTATCAGTGTAATAAATTTTGGAGAATAAAAACGCCACACAACAATCAGTATAAGCAATAATGGCTATTTGCTAACTTCAAAGTTAGTTTTGTAAAACGAAGTTCCGCAAAATTTTTCAAATTTTACCATATTATTTTTGAACAGAAAAAATTCAAAAAATTATTTATCAAACTATTTTAATAATTCCAAAACATTCTTTAAAATTAAAAAAATTTAGACATATACCAATATATAGACTAGTCGTAAAAAAACTATTCCTGAAAAACAATACTACCTGAAACAATACCAGTTGTAATTGTTTTTTCTAAACTCAAATTTTCTAGATTATAAATAAAAAGAGTACCTTCTTCGTTATAGTTCCCTGCATCGGTTACATATAATTTATTACTATGTGCTTTCATGGCATAAAAATTACCTTCTATATTTTCTACAGGATTTATAAGTGATGAAGCATTGCTATTAATAGAAAAAGTATGTATTTCATTATCTAAATTATAATACAAAGTCTGATTATCTAATGTTAAATGTAACGGATGTTTATTTGTAGGAAACTCAAAACTTTCAAGTATAGAAGTGTTATTCATTTTTAATAATTTTCCATTTGTTTCTAACGGAGCATAACTAGGAAAACCAGCACATAATATCCAAATAGTATTTTGATTATCTTGTAAAATATCTACAGGGAAATCGCCAATTGTTATCGTGTTTGCAGTAGTGTTATCGTTTAAATTTAATATAAATAGTTTGTTATTAAAGTGCCATCCTCCTTGTAAAAGCACATATAATTTATTGTTAGCTAGTAACATTTTTTCAGGACCTTCTCCTACAGGAATTGTAGTAATTAATTCAAACGTAGATAAATTAATAACCGAAATAAAATCGTCGTTTGGATCTGGAGCGTTTCCCCAATTAGAAACATATCCAATATTTCCTTTTGCAACAAAATACCTAGGATTATTAATAAAATCGCCTTCAATTGTTGCAATATGTTCCATAGAATACCTATCCGTTACAGTAATTTTATGCGAATTATTAGCCACAATATACGCACGATTTTCATGAAAATACATCGATTGTACAATATTACCCAAATATTGATTATTTACATTTTGATACACGTTTTGTTCTAGGGTTTCAAAATCGTTACTTACAAAAGTTAGTGTTCCTGTCCCATTATTAAAAGGCCCTTCGTTAGTTATAAAAAAACCGTTATCGTATCTACCAAGCGAATCTACAGAGTCGTTACTTTTACAGGAAAAATGCAATAATAACAAGATTAAAATACTTGTTTTAAAAATTATTTTCATAATTAAAATTTATAATTTAAAGATACTTCAAAATTTTGATTTGGCATTGGTCTAAAAGCAATTATTTGGTATTTTTTATTGAATATATTATTCCATTTAAGGATAATATTTACGTTGTGTTTTTTAATAGTTTTTACCAGTTTTAAATTATACAAAAAATAATCGGAAACCGTATTTGTATTAGAGCTTGTTGTATAAACTTTCCCGTTATACCGTTGATTTACAAACAAAAACCAAGAATTATATTGGTACGTTATACGATTTGCAGCTAAAATGTTTGGCATGTAAATAAGCTCTTTATCTAACGCAGTATCCTTTGAAATAGTATAACTTACTTGTGTGTTAAATTTTAAAAGGTGCTGTTTAATTTGTGTTTTATAGGTAGCTTGAAATTCGCTGCCAAAAATTTTTACATTCTGAATATTAATAGGTTGCCAAAAAGTATTGGTTACAGGTTGCCATTGAATTAAATTGCTACTTTTTGTAAAATACGAGCCAATATCAAAGTCTATATTTTTAGTATTTACGTGTAAATTAATTTCAGAACTAGTGCTAAATTCTGGTTTTAAATTTGGATTTCCACCAGGATTCCAGTATAAATCGTTAAAAGTAGGTAAGCGGTAATTGGTATTGTGATTTATTTTTAAATGTATTTTATCCGATAAACCTATCTTTCCATCAAAAGCATAAACAAACGGAATTTTATATATCGAACTAAATCCTTTTCGGATACTGATATTGGTTTTTATTTTTGAATTTACACGATAATGAAGTAAGGAAAAACCTTCAAAAACAGTAGTTGTTTTAGATTTTAAATTACTTCCGTTAGCAATTGCTGTATTGTTAAAAACCCCTCCTATCAACCTAACTTTTGTATGTATGCGATACTTGAAATCGTATTTTAAAATATAGTTTTTTGCCTTACCATAACTATAATCCTCTTGATTTTTATCAAAGTAATATTGGTAATTTTCTTGTAAAAAAGCAAGTTTTAAAGTAGCATTATAATCTTGTTTTTTATACTTCCACGAAGTGATAAAACGATAATTTTTATCAATTAATTTAGCATTGCTTGGTGTGGTTATGGTACGCGATAAATTTCGGTTATTATTGCTGTAATTAAAAAATACCTCCAATTGATTTTTTGAATTCAATTTATAACCAAAAGCTGTTTTTATATGATGGTTTTTAAATTCGCCATTTTCATTTTTTAGATTGGTATTTAAAAACGGATACTCATTATCCGATTGGTACAACGAAGCACTAGTTTTATTGTAAAAAGTATTAGTAGAAAATTCGTTTGCTATATTTGCCTTAATGCTTTTATAACTTCCAAACGTAAAATTTAGATTGGTTTTATTTTCAAGATTATAGATGACATTATCATGCAAATTTATCGCTCCACCAATAGCACCACTTCCTAAAACGGAACTTCCACCTCCTTTTTTAATCTCAATTTGATTGTAGTTATTTGTCGAAATCGTATTAAAATCTGTTTGTCCGTTAAGGCTTGAATTTATAGGAATTCCGTTATAATACACAGCAGTATGTTGTGCGGATGAACCTCTAAAACTTATTGACGAAACCATACCATTTCCATATTGTTTAAAATATATGTTTTCATTTTCTTGCAAAACATCATTTAGATTTTGTACAATATTTAAGCTATCTTTTAAAACACTAACTTGATAACCAGCATTTAATTCTTTTGAAAAATATCCGTGAACTTTCACCTCATCTAATTGTTGAA
>CAMZLT010000222.1 GCA_947311745.1 uncultured Flavobacteriaceae bacterium
TGCCTTCTTGCTTATATAGAGCTAAGGCTTTGTTGTATTCAATTCTTGCAATATTATTTTTTTTTAATTTAAAAAAATATTCTGCTTTTGCATAATGAATAAGACCTCTTTTATGAATAGACAGTTTATTGTTTAATTTCATAATACTATCAATACGTTTAAGCCCTTTTTTATTATTTTTTGCAGTAGAAACAAAACTAATAAACTCTTTGTTAGATATATTATTTAGTGTGTCTATATTGTTTTTACAACCGTTAGTAGCTATTATAAAAATTAGGATATAAAAAATATTTTTAATTGGTTTCAAGAGCTTGCTTAATTTTTAGTTTGTATTGTATAAGACAAAAATACATTTTTTAATCGGAGATTAATAATACTATTTATCTCAATGAAAGGTTTTTAAATTAAAAACAAATAAAAACCCAATCTAAATAAATAGATTGGGTTTTTTGCTCCTCCTCAAAGACTCGAACTTTGGACCCTCTGATTAACAGTCAGATGCTCTAACCAACTGAGCTAAGGAGGAGTGTAAAGCAATATATTACTGCTTTGCGGTTGCAAATATATATAACTTTTTTAATCTGACAACAAAAAAAATATTTTTTTTTCGATTATTTTTTCGATTCTAAATTAACTTATTTACTAATAGATATTTAGAGTGAAAAATAATTATGGTAATATATCTGGTCGTATTTTTTTTGTTCTTTCTAAGGCGTTTTGTTCTAGCCATAGGTCAATTTTTTTAAAATTACCAGAGGTTAAGACTTCAGGAACTTTTACGCCTTTATACTCAGCAGGTCTTGTATATACTTCTGGTGCTAGTAAATTGTCTTGAAAGGAATCGGTTAATGCAGACATTTCATCGCCAATTACACCAGGAAGCAGTCGTACAATTGCATCGGTTAAGACAGCAGCAGCCAATTCTCCTCCAGAAAGAACATAATCACCAATTGAAATTTCCTTGGTTATATATAAATCTCGTACGCGTTGATCCACACCTTTATAATGTCCTGTTAGGATTATTATATTTTCTTTTAAAGATAGTGAATTTGCTGTTTTTTGATTTAAAACAGGAGCATCAGGGGTCATGTATATTATTTCGTCGTAATTTCGTTCTGCTTTTAGCTTTGATATGCATTTATCAATTGGTTCTATCATTAGTACCATTCCAGCACTTCCTCCGAAAGGTGCATCGTCAATTTTTCCGTAATTGTTTATGGCATAATCTCTAAGGTTGTGTAGATGAATATCTACTAAGCCTTTGTTTATTCCTCTTTTTACAATAGAATGAGCAAAAGGGCTTTCTAGTAGTTCAGGAATTACAGATATAATATCTATTCGCATATTATTTTTGTTCGTTTAAATTTTTTAGATACACAATAACACTTTGTCTTATATCTGCTGCATACTCATTTTTACTAGGTTTATATATTTTTATAACACCTTTATTTTTAGGGCTTAAAAATGGAATGTCAAATCCTTTTAATAGATAATCACTAAATGCAACCGTGTAAATTTTGTTTTTGTCGATAGGTTTTTTGTTTACTAACCATTGTTTTGTTTTGGAATCTAATTCTGCATTATAACGTTGTAAATATGCTCCATTTCCAGCTTTTAATTTTCCGTATTTTAGTACTTTTTCTAGTAAATCACCTTTTATTTGAACTTTCAGAACGTTTCCTCCGTAAGGTAACACTCTAAAAATATCTATTGCAGTAATGTTTCCTTCTAGTTGATCGTCAATTCGGATAGATCCTCCGTTAACTAAAGCACAATCTACTTTATCATCATAACCATAAGCCATTGCACGAGAAATTAATTTACCAAGATTGGTTTGTACGCTTCTAATAGGAGTATCTCTGCCATCCAAAGGTTCTTTGGTTGTGTAAATTATTTCATCTGGATTAAGAATGAATTCTTTTATTTTGAAATTTAATAGCATCTGCCATTTGTTTACAATGGTTGCTACTTTTTTGTCCTCTTTTATTTTGTCTGTAATCGGAATTAATTCTGAATTAATCTCTATTTTTTTAGATTTAGTATCGTATATTAAACGGTGTATATAAATGGTTTTAGCATTAGCATCTGCTTTGGCGATTTTAGAATTTCCTACAGGAATTAAGCGGTTTGTATGTTCGTGTCCACCCATAATTAAAGGAATTTTTGGAAGCATTTTTGCAATCATTTCATCTTGATTTTGTTGTAAATGTGTCAAGCCAAGTACAATATCTACCTTATTTTCAATACTATTATATGCATTTTTTGAATCCTCATAAAAATCACCATAATCTACATAAGGTTTTGGGTTTGAGTTAATAGTTGGACCAATAAAACCGATTTTAAAAGCTGTACCATCGGTATTTTTAAATTCTTTAATAAAAGTTTTAGGAATGAATTTTTTTGTTTCGTTTTTTGTGTAAAAAGCTTCTGTTTTTGTGCTATCTAAGATATGCATGGCATTACTTGAGACCCAATTAAAATTGGATTCGTCTAGTCGTTTTTGCAGGTCTTTGTATTTTAAATCAAACTCATGATTACCAAAATTAACCAAATCAAAATTCATGGCATTCATTACTTCAATCATTTGTTTACCTCGGATTCTTTCACCATTATATTTAAGAGTTCCTAATAAAGATGGATTTAAAAAATCACCAGCCATTACCATAAAAGTGTTAGGGTTTTCTTGTAAAAGTTGTTTATGAATGGTTTCTACTCGTGCCATTCCGCCAACTTTTCCTCCTTCTAATGGAGCAATTTCATAAACATCATTAAGTTGTAAAATGGTAACTTTTATTTTGTGGTTTTTTTCATTACACGAAAAAAGAGAAAATACAAAAACAAATACGATAATTTTTTTTAACATAATTTTTTAATTTTATACAAAATTACAATTTTAAACTGAAAAAACGATTCTATTTATATGAGTTTGTAGTGACTAGATAAAAATGAACTCCAAGGCTAATGAATAATGATTATAAATTGTAAGTTTTGGATAAAAAAGATGTGATTTTTACTTACTAATTAATACAAATATTTTTACATTTGTAAAAAAATAAAACCAAATAAAAAATGGCTGTTAGTGTTAAAGGGGATGTAGAGTTAAAAGATATTCCTACAATTAAAAAGAAAGCATTACGTATAAATCTTAATCGCAATATTTACGGAACTTTTGCTGAAATTGGAGCAGGACAAGAAACGGTTCGTAATTTTTTCCGTTCAGGAGGAGCTTCAGGTACTATTGCAAAAGCTATGAGTGCTTATGATAAAGATTTTTCGGATGCTATTTATGGTGTAGAGTCGGATAATCGCTACGTTACTGAAGCACGATTAAAAAAAATGTTAAGTCATGAAATTGATTTAATAGAAGATCGTTTGTCTAGAGAAAAACATCCAGATAAATTGTTCTTTTCTTATGCAAATACTGTTGCAACAATTGATTTTGCAAAGAAATTTAAAGGACATGGTTGGGTTGGAATTAAATTTCAATTAGACCCTTTAGAGCAATATAACGAAATTATTTTACACGTTCGTTTTAAAGAAAACGATGCACGATTGCAGCAAGAAACTTTGGGGAAATTAGGTGTAAACCTTATTTATGGTGCTTTTTATCAGCACGATGATCCAAAAAATTTATTATCCTCTTTGTACGATAATATTGATTTAGATCAAATTGAGGTAGATATGATTAATTTTTCAGGACCTCGTTTTACTTATGTAGATAATCGTATTATGAGTTTGCATTTAGTAAGTAATGGCTTTACAAATGCTGTAATGTTTGGGAAAGATGGATTTAATGTATTGCCAGCGCAACAATTGTATAAAGCAAACATTTTTACTTTACGAGGTAGTTTTAGACCAGTTACTTTGGTAAATATGGATATGTATGAAAAATCTATTGAAGTATTTTTAAAAGATAAAAAAGTAAATCCAGATAAAACTAAGGTGATTTTTGAATTGACATTGCCAAACTTATTATCCGATGGTAAGTTAAACGAAAGAGACTTTTTGGATCGAGCAGAATTGTTATGTTCTTTGGGGCATAATGTGTTGATTTCTACATTTGTAGAGTATTATAAATTAGTTGAATATTTCTCAGAATTTACCAAAAAACGTATGGGAATGGTTATGGGGGTGAATAATTTAGTTCAGATTTTTGATGAAAAATATTATAGAGATTTAAGTGGTGGAATTTTAGAAGCATTTGGTAAGATATTCTACAAGGATATTAAAGTGTATCTTTTCCCGATTAAAGATGAAAATGGCGAAATTATAGATAGTGAAACACTTAAAGTGCATCCTAGAATGAAAGAATTGTATAAATTTTTTAAATACAATGGTAAAATTGTTGATGTTGATAATTATGATCCTGCAGTTTTAGATATTTTTTCAAGAACCGTGCTTAAAATGATTGCAAATGGAGAAGAAGGATGGGAAGAAATGTTACCTAAAGGAATTGCTGATCAAATAAAAGAAAAACGTTTATTTTCGTATTCAAAAACGAAGTTTAAATAACGACATAAATAGTAAACAAAAAAAAGCTGAAATTAAAAATTTCAGCTTTTTTTTGTTTTAATGAGAATGTTATTTTTTAACTCTTTTAAAAATAAAACGAGTAATAAAAAGGGAACAGTCTCAAAACTTGTGGAGTTTTTGTCTTTAGGCGAATAATTTTTGCAACCTAAACATAAAGAAATCCACTTTTCTTACTCCTTTTAATTGAGTTCTAAAACCTTTTATTTTAGCATTAAAAGACTCCGCAGATGCATTAGTACTTCTATTATCAAAATAGTTTAAAATATCTCTATAA
>CAMZLT010000223.1 GCA_947311745.1 uncultured Flavobacteriaceae bacterium
AACTCCATAAGGAATATGGCAATGATAAATAATATTTCACTTTTGAGTAACAACTACACGCAGGCGTACACGTGCGTAATATAATAATAAAATTTTTTACTGGTACTTTTCAGACAACTACGCACAGGCGTGTACGTGCGTAGTATAACGCAAATAACTTTAAAAGCAACCTTTTTTCAGACCAATACGCACACAGGCATACGTGCGTAACTTACACAAAAAAGTTTATATTTGTACTTTAATAAAAACGATATGTAAAAATATTTATTAACGACATAGTAGCGTAATCGTGTTCTTTTCTTAAGAAATCGCCAATTTCAAAACAAATTCAAAGAATACAGTTAATCGTTACGTCCGTTTGGGCGTGGCTAACTGTATTGAATTTGGGTGTTTGGTGATACCTTTAAGAAATTATGGTTAGTTTCACGCTTTTTTTATTTAACACCGTTTTATTTGGAACTGATAAAACATTAAAAATCAATTTATCAGTTATGAAAAAAGGAACTTCATCAAAACCGTTACGTTATGGAATATTAGGATTAATAACAGCATTACCAAACTCTTTACTTGCTTTTTTATCATCAAATTTTGTTTTTAATTTAGATGAGGCATTAAACAAAAACGGCAATATAAATAGCAATGAAAATATAGATAATTCAATTTTATTTATGAAACTTATTTTTTGGTCAGCCATCATAGGCTTTCTCTTTAGCCTAATTTCAAAACGATTTTATAAGACTGCTGGATTTGGAATGATAATAAGTGGTTTATTGATATTAGTATCAATGGCAACAGCAAACTTTTTTTTAATATTTCCAGCAACCTTTTTTATCATTGGAGGTTCGTATTGCTTTACACAAGAAAAAATTAACACAAAACAAAAATAATATTATGAAACAAAAATTAAACATAAAAAAAACACTATTATCAATAATAGCAATTATTGTATTGACATCAATAAATGCACAAGAAAAACCTCAACGTATAAAATTAAAAGGTGTAACCATTCAAAATGATTATCACGAAAATATAAGTTGGGTTAATTCAAAGAATGTATCATTAAATTCACGAGATTACATCTATTTTGGTAGTGAAACCAGTTGTTACATGCAGTTGTATTTTGGAATTAAAGAAGTAAACGGTAAACCTTTTTTAATACCAATCAGATTAAAAAACTCTTTTTATAGTGACAGTTGGATATTTTTTGATGAAATAAGTTATTTATTTGGAAGTCGTAAAGAAATTCGTGCTGGTAAAGGTGTTCGTTTTAAAATTACAACAAGTGGAAAGAGAAAAGTAGGTAATGGAATATCTGAAAAATCAACGGTAACAGTAAGTGGTGAAACTAAATCACTAATTGAATACATTCTTAATAATGAACCAACAAGGCTAAGTATAAGATATAAAAATGTAGATGATGCAGAGGTTGTTGATATTGTAGTTTACCCTAAAACTATGAAGAAACTAAAAAAACACTTTCAAGCATTAATTAAAAGTTATAATCAATTAGATGATGCTTATAAATTAAATAGTCCATTCTAATAAAATAACTAAGATTTTAGAAATGTTGTCTAAATGTTGTCTAAAACAGAAAAAGAAAAACCTCAACGTATTTAAAACTAAATAGTTGAGGTTTTTACTTGTACTCGGGACGGGACTTGAACCCGTACGTCCTAACGGACATTGGATTTTAAGTCCAACGTGTCTACCAATTCCACCACCCAAGCATAATTTACTGAATTAATCAGTAAAAATTGGTATTTTTTATTTCAAAAGAACAGAGCGAAAGACGGGATTTGAACCCGCGACCCTCACCTTGGCAAGGTGATGCTCTACCCCTGAGCTACTTTCGCAAAATAGAATTTACTAAAGTAATATTCTTAATTGCGAGTGCAAATTTAAAACAAATAAATTAATATCAAAGAGATTTTTTATTTTTTTTTAATTTATATCCAAACTATTTTGAAATTCGCATATCTTTGCCACGACTAAAATCAATTATTACACTTTGGATAAAACAACACGTATACAAAACAAGACTAGCTTACTGTCCGATTTTAAGCAAATTACAAAATTCGGTCTATCAATAAGCGTGATGGTTTCTTCGGTGGCAGGATATCTTTTAGCTGCCGATACAATAGACTATAAAATATTACTGCTTTTAATAATTGGTGGTTACGGAATGGTAGGAGCATCAAATATCTATAACCAAATTATAGAACGAGAGCCAGATAAATTAATGAAACGAACAAAAAATCGTCCGTTACCTGCCGAGCGAATGACTGTAAAAACAGCTTTTATTATTGCTATTGTTTTAACAATTATCGGTATTGTGTCCTTATATATAATCAATCCAAAAACAGCAATGTTCGGTGCAATATCTATATTTTTATATACAAGTGCTTACACACCATTAAAACCGATATCGTCAATAAGTGTTTTTGTAGGAGCAATACCGGGAGCAATTCCGTTTATGTTAGGATGGGTTGCGGCAACCAATCATTTTGGTATTGAAGCAGGAATTTTATTCTTAATTCAATTTTTATGGCAATTTCCACACTTTTGGGCTATCGGATGGTTACAATTTGATGAATATAAAAAAGCAGGGTTTAATATGATGCCAACAGGCGAAAAAAATAAAAAAGCATCCTTATTAATAATAATGTACACCATATTTATGATTTTTGCTTCTATAATTCCTGTATTTAAAATGACAGGTAAATTATATTTATCACCTTTTTCGGCTATTTTGACTTTAATAGCAGGTTTAGTAATGGCTTTTTATGGTTTTAAATTGCATCAAAAACAAGACGATACTTCCGCAAGAAAATTAATGCTATCTAGCGTTTTATATATAACTTTAATACAGATTATTTTTGTAATCGATAAATTTTTACACTAAAAATGGAACAACAACTAAAAGAAAAAACCTTTAAGCAAATGCTATATTTTGCTTTAATCGCACTTACAATGTCTTTTGCGGGTCTTACAAGTGCTTATGTAATTAGTCGTAAAAGAGACGATTGGGTTTCGTTTGATATGCCAAGTATTTTTTATATTACTACATTATTAATTGTACTTAGTAGTATTACTTTTTATTTTGCGAAAAAATCTATGCAAAGAGAACAGCGTAGTAAAGCAAATTATTTGTTATTAACGACTTTAGTATTAGGAATTTCATTTGTATCGTTACAATATCAAGGATATTTGCAATTATCCAAAATGGGTTTGTTTTTTACAGGACCAAAAAGTAACGTTTCCTCATCCTTATTTGATGTAATTGCATTTGCTCATGCAATACACGTTATTGTTGGTATACTAGTGATAAGTGTATTGTTGTATAAAAATTTCAAGCGTAGATATTCAGCTAGTAATCATTTAGGAATCACGTTAGGAGAAATATTTTGGCATTTCTTAGGAGGGCTTTGGGTATTTCTATTTTTATTTTTTCTCTTGGTTATATAACAAATTTAAGAAAGATTTTTTTATCTTTGCTACTTTATTGAAAATTACTAACTAAATTCAAACTTTTATATGGAAGCAACAATTGCTAATCAATCCAACGGTACTACGTGGCATGGTGGAGGGGACAGACCTTTCGCAGCAAGCTATGGTAAAATGATGATGTGGTTTTTCCTAATATCCGATGCCTTAACTTTTGCAGGATTTTTAGGAGCATACGGCTTTATGCGTTACCGCTTTTTAGATACTTGGCCAATTGCAGACGAAGTCTTTACACACGTTCCGTTTACACACACACCAATGCCAATGATTTACGTTGCATTTATGACGTTTATCTTAATTTTTTCATCTGTAACTATGGTTTTAGCTGTAGATGCTGGACACCAAATGAAAAAAAATAAAGTAATTGTTTATATGCTTTTAACCATAATTGGAGGTGTTATATTTGTTGGCTCACAAGCTTGGGAATGGAAAAATTTCATTCAAGGTGATAAAGGAGCTATTCAATTAAATGATGGACAAATCGTACAGTTTGTAAATGCTGAAGGCCATCAAGTTAGTTTAGAAAGTTTCGCAGCAAATATACATAACGAACGAGTACAACATACTAAAAGTAATGGTGTTTGGTTTAAAAAAGAGGCAGCAATTACAGGTGTAACCTTACAGCAAGTAGTAGAAGGGTTTAAACACAATAAAAATATCTCATTACGTATTGAAAAGATAGATCCTGCTACAAAACACAAAGTTATTGTTAGCCGAGACGAAGCAAACAAGTTGTTGGCAGGTGCTTCACAAGTTGTAAAAGGAGCAAATTTACATGTTAATGAATACGGAAAAACACTATTTGGTGATTTCTTTTTCTTTATAACAGGTTTTCACGGATTTCATGTAACTTCGGGTATTATTATTAACCTGATTATTTTCTTTAACGTTATTGTAGGTACTTACGAAAAAAGAGGACACTACGAAATGGTAGAAAAAGTAGGTTTATATTGGCACTTTGTAGATTTAGTTTGGGTATTTGTATTCACCTTTTTCTACTTGGTTTAATCTTAAAAAAAATAACAAAATGGCACATACAGAATCACACAAAGCCCTTATTTGGAAAGTATTTGGTATCTTAACAGTTATCACTTTAGTGGAAGTAGCTTTAGGAATTTACAAACCTAAAAGCTTATTTTTAACACATTTCTTAGGAACATCCTTACTTAACGGAATATTTTTACTCCTTACTTTGGTTAAGGCATATTACATTGCATGGTATTTTATGCATTTAAAAGAAGAAAAAAAATGGTTTAGACGTGCAATTGTTTGGACTTTAGTAATGTATATTTTATACTTATCGTTCTTTTTACTTTCCGAAGGAACTTCCGTAAAAAATACCATGACCTTATTATTTAATTAATAATGAAATTTTTTTCACTAATATATGGTGAACTATTAAAATAATTTTGCATAAAATATTTCCAAATTTTGGAAATATTTTATGTTTATAAGAACTTCTTTATGGAAAACTACGCTTCTAAAACAAAAAAATTCTGGTTGTTATTTGCTTTAATGATTGGTCCGTTGTTATTTTACCTTTTTATTTTAAAATCAAGTGCTCAATTTACTTTTTTACCAGTTATCCAAAAAGATATTCCTAATATTACATGGAACGAGAAAGACTCTTTGCAATTAAAAAATCACATTAATATTGTTCTTTTTTTAGGTGATGATTTGTTGCATAAAAAAACAAATGCCTTAAACCTTAACGAAAAAATTTACAAGCGATTTTATAAATTTAACGATTTTCAGTTTGTCGTATTCTTACCAACAGGAAACGAACAAAAGGCAATAGAATTAAAAAAAGAACTCGGTTTTACCACAGATATAAGTAAATGGCACTTTGTATTTTTGTCAAAAGAACAGATTAAAAATGTATTTAACGATTTCAAAACACCTTTTAAATTAAATGAAAACTCGTATAATAAACATGCTTTTATTTTAGATAAAAATGTATGTTTAAGAGGTCGCACCGACGATGAAGGTAGTAGTAACGGAATGCTTTATGGTTATAATGCCGAAAGTATTTCTACTATACATAAAAAAATGGTAGATGATGTAAAAGTTTTACTTGCAGAATACAGATTAGCTCTAAAAAAGAATAAAAAGAAAGAAGTATTTAAAAATCCTTATACTAAAAAAGATGAAAAATAAATCATATATCGGAATTTCATTTATAATACTACTTTTTGGTATTTATGCCATACCAAAAATTGTAAATAGAATTAGTAACGGAACAGTTGTAAAACAAGATGATAGAATTGATATTGTAAAGAGAAAAACATCTAAAGGAACGAATTCTAAATTGCTTAAATTTGAAAAAGTACCGCATTTTTCGTTTACTAATCAAAATGGTGTTACAGTAACCAATCGTGATTTTAAAGATAAAGTGTATGTGGTAGAATTTTTCTTTACCTATTGCCCAACAATTTGTCCAAAAATGAATAAAAATATGGTTTTAATTCAAAACGAATATAAAAATAATCCGTTATTTGCGATTGCTTCGTTTAGTATTGACCCAGAGCGTGATACGCCAAAAAGACTTAAAGAATACGCTTTAGAAAAAGGTGCAACCATGAAAAATTGGCATTTTTTAACAGGCGAATTAGATAGCATTATGCAATTATCAAATAAAGGTTTTAAATTATATGCTAGTGAAAATCCTGATGCAGAAGGTGGTTTTGAACATTCTGGTTTATTTGCTCTAATCGATAAAAACGGATATATTCGTTCACGAACAGTAAAGCAAAGCGATTTTGAAAACCCAATTAAATTTTATGATGGCTTAGACAGTAAACAAGTACAATGGTTAATTGAAGATATAGAACTACTTTTAAAAGAATGATGGGATTGATAATTTATGAGTTATAAGGAATGCTACCAACTGAATACTACCAACTGAATACTAAGTACAGCCTACTGAAAACCAAATACCAAAAACCGAATAAAACAACAATCAAAAATAGACAAAATATTTCCTATCTTTGTGCTAATAAAATACTAAAAAAATGAGTTTACAACAAGAAGTAATGCGTAAGTTAAAAGAAGCAATGAAAGCAAAAGATAAAGTTGCTTTAGAATCGCTACGTGCGATAAAATCGGCTTTATTATTGGCACAAACTAGCGGTGATGATAAAGTGCTTACGCAAGCTGATGAAATAAAACTAGTACAAAAATTGGTAAAGCAACGTAAAGATAGTGCAGCTTTGTATTTAGAACAAAACAGAAACGATTTAGCAGAACCTGAATTGGCACAAGTTGCTATTTTAGAACAATTTTTACCAGAGCAAATGTCTGCCGAGGATTTAAAAAATGTCATTGCATCAATTATCGAAAAAACAGGAGCAACTTCTATGAAAGATATGGGTAAAGTTATGGGGATGGCATCTAAAGAACTAGCAGGAAAAGCCGATGGTAAAGCTATTTCTAATGTAGTAAAAGAATTGTTGG
>CAMZLT010000224.1 GCA_947311745.1 uncultured Flavobacteriaceae bacterium
ACTTATTTCTAAACGAATAACATCTTTTTTAGAATAATTGGTAATCACCTCGGCAGTTGCTTTTGAATTCGGAATAATTAGTGTTTTATTTCCTGGGGTTATTACTGTTGTTGTAAAGATTCCTATTTCCGAAACTTTACCAAATTTTCCGTCAATATCAATCCAATCGTCTACTTTAAAAGGTTTTAAAGTCAAAACCAACAAACCTGAAGCTAAATTACCCAAACTGCCTTGAAGAGATAAACCAATTGCAAGTACCGAAGCTCCGATTATAGTTGCAAAAACACCTAAATCTACACCTAAAATTCCTGCTGCTCCAAGAATTACAGCAACCTTCATTATAATACTAATCATAGATGTTATAAAAGGCTTTATTGTTGTAGATAAACCACTTTTATCCAAAGCAATACTTAATAATTTTTCAATTTTATAAATCACTTTAAAACCAATCCATAAAGTTAAAATTGCCCCTATAAAACTCGGAGCATAGGTTACCACTTTATCTTGTGCTTGTTCTAGATATTCACTAAGTTTACTTGTATCCATAGATAATTTTGTTTTTACAAAAGTATAAAATATTAGTTAAAAATTAGTTGTCCTGAATAATGTTCTTGCACATCGACAAATAAAGGGTGGTTAAAACTAACAACATCACCTATCGAAAAAATTTCACCTGTAATTTCATCTAAAGGATGTACTAATATATCATTAGTAGATTTTTGAATAATTTGCACTTCATTTGCCAATAAATTTTCTCCTTCAAAACGAGAACTACCAGAATAAAATCCTACAACTAAACGATTTGTTGTACCTTCTAATTTAAAGACCGAATTTCCATTAGCAACAATATTAATACGATTTGTTGCGACTTTCAAATCAAAATCACCAATATTTAAAGCATCGGTTTGTGTATTATCTTCGGAAATTAAAGTCATTTGTGGATAGCTTAAAATACCGTCTGATTGTATAATCCGTGCAGTACTCGAGCGAATTTTAGTAATATTTGGCGAAGTAATTAAAATTTTTGTAACGGCATAATCTCTAACATAATTACAACCATTATCATCCGATAAACGCAATTCGTTATCTATAACCTCAACATTTACAGCATCTATAAGATTTTCGCCTGTTCTAATAATCACTTTTTGTGTTACTCCTTGTTTTAGAACTACACGTATTTCATTTCCTACATAAATTTCTGTAAAATTTGATACGGAAACTTCTTGCTCAATTATTTTACCCGTAGATTTAAAGCAATCTTTTGGATTACAACTAAACTGAATGGCAATAAATAAAAATATTATTTTTTTCATTGTAATGGAATTATAATCTATATCCAACACCAAATTCTAACATTTCGGCTCTAAATAAATTTAATTTTAAGGTTAATTCTGCGGAAAAATGGTTGTTTACTTTGTAATTTAATCCGAAACGCTCATAGACACGCGAAACGTATTTTTTAGGATAATACAGGTGATATCCTACTTGCGAAACTACTGCTAATTTATTTAACTGTAAAGCATGTCCAAAAAACATTCCGATACGTTTGGTATTTGTAATTTTTGGTTGTGGCTCGTCATCGTCTATATATTTTTTTAAAAATTTGGAATCAAAATAATCCAATCCTGTGGTAATACTTGAAATAGAACTCATTTTTTTATCCAACATAAAAGTTGCTACATAAAACGGATATTTTCCGCTACCGATATTTTTAGACTCGTTTATTCCCGAACGCAAAATAAAATTATATCCTATTTTTTGTTTGGTTTTTGGTGGTTTTACTTTTTCAGGAAAAGGATTTTCTTCCGATTTTAAATCGTAATGAATTCCCATATTAATGGCAAAAGTGTTTAAACCCAAATTAGGATTTTTAATTCCTGCATTTGAAAAATGAATTAAAGAAATACCTGTGTTAAATCCGATTTTATTTTTTAAAAAAGAGCCGTGATAATTCAAATTAAAATATGCAGAACCTGCTAATTTTGATGCCAAAGCAAAATTATATGGGTTTTTTATTTCATGGTATGGATTAGTAATATATGCCAAACCTAAAGCAAAACGAAACAGCAATTTATTTCTTGCATTTCGGTTGCTTAAATAGAAATTATAATGTCCGTAAACGCCATACATTTCTCCTAAAATAGTTGAATTTGTATTTTCGTACAATGCTGAAAATCCATAATCTGGATAATTATAATAGCTAAGCCATTCTTTTTTTTTAGTATTTTGTATGTTATAACTTAGCATAATACCATACGGATTTCCTTGGATTGCGGTTTTTAAGGATTTATCGTGTTCTAAGGCTATTCCGTAAAACACATTAGTTTCTAAAAAACTTGGTTTACTTTGAGCAAAAGTATCTTTTGCTACACAAAAAAGAATAAAAAGAACGATATGTCTGTGCAAATATTTCATTATTTATAATCGTATTCCGATACCAAAAGCAACGGTTTCCGCTTTAGCAGCATGTGCCTTTAAACTTACTGAGGCAAAGTATTTTTTGTTTTTAAAATAATATTTCAAACCGATACGTTCGTAAATTCGCCCGTCAAATTCGGCAGGATAATACACGTAATAACCAATTTGGCTAATCAGTGAAATATCACTAATAAACAACTCGTGCCCTACAAATAAACTAGCACGTTTAAAATCGCCTTTTTTATAATCGGAATCGGCAATTGCACGAATTTCAATATAATCTTTTAAGCTATAATTTACCAAAAATTCCCCTCCAAATTGCAAGGCAGATTTTTCATTAATTCGTTTATCAGCATAGGTAGAGAGCACAAAAAATGGTTTTACACCACTACCAATAAAATCAGTTTCATTAGCTCCGAAACGAAAAACAAAATTGTATTTTATCTTTTCGGTAAATTTTTCTTTTGGTTTTCTTGGTTCGTATTCGTTTTTTGCATTGGATAGATTATAATTAATTCCGATAGTACTTGCCCAAACGTTTACGCCAGTATTTGGCGATTTAAAACTAGAGTTAGAAGCATGAATAAAGGTTAAACCTGCATTAAAGCCTATATTTTTAAAGATATTTTCTCGTTGATAATATAGTTTTAAGTAAGTACTTGAATTTATTTTTGTGCCAAAAGCAACATTTTTAGGATTGGTAACTTTATCATACGGATTTGTGTTGTAAGCGATTCCCCAACCTACACGAAATATTAATTGATTTATATTATTTCGTGGTAAAAAATAAAAATTATAATGGCCATAAAGAGAATATAATTCTCCTAAAATAGGATTTTTATAATCTTGATATGCTGCTGAAATTCCGAAATCAGGATAATTATATCGTTGTTGCCAATCTTTTTTTCCGTTAGATTTAAAATTGTAACTTACAATAAAACCTGTTGGATGACCAGTTAAAAAGTGTCCTACATTTTTATTATGTTTTAATATATTTCCGTAAAAATATTCGGTTTGTATATAGCTTTTTTTTGCATCATTTTGACTGAATACTAGCATTGGAAAAACAAAAAGGAATAGCCATTTTTTCATAGGACGCAAAGTACTAAAACTTTTACAAAATAGATGTTAGAATACTAATAAAATATCACAGCAAAATTACTACATTATAACACCAACCTCATTGTTACATTAAAACCATCGCTACATCGCTACATTAGAACAATTGTTACATTAAACCATTGCTACATTGCTACATTAATACATTGTTACATTAAACTCATCGCTACATTGTTACATTAAACCATTGCTACATTAACCTCATCGCTACATTATTACATTAACAATCATAGCTTCGTAACCAACGGATTGCTTCACACGTTCCTCACTCGCAATGACTGGTACATTAAACCATTGTTACATTGTTACATTAGAACCATCGCTACATTAAACTATTGCTACATTGTTACATTAGAACAATTATTACATTAAACCATCGCTACATTGTTACATTAACAATCATTGTTACATTAAACTCATCGCTACATTAACTAAGCTCTTTATTTTTTGCATCAATTCGTGCTTGAGCGATATTAAAAGCAGCTTGATAAGTGGTGATTTCCTCTTTATCGGCAAGTTTAAAAATTTCTAAAGTAGTATTGTAAATATTTTCTGTCTTACTTTTGATTTCTGATTTATCATAACCAACAAGTTCGGCATATACGTTAATGATTCCTCCTGCATTGATTAGAAAATCTGGAGCATAAGCAATACCTTTTTCTCGTAAAATTCTACCGTGTTTTATCTCGTCTTGCAATTGGTTGTTTGCTGCACCTGCAATGACTTTAGCTTTTAAACGATCAATAGTATTATCATTAATAGTCGCACCTAAAGCACAAGGAGCATAAATATCCACATCCAAACCATAGATATCTAAATCGGAATAAATAGTTACTCCGTATTTTTTACTAACACGTTCTAGTTGTTCGGCGTTTATATCGTTAATAATAACTTTTGCTCCTTCTTTTGTTGCTAAATCTACTAGCGTTTCACCAACGTGTCCGATACCTTGCACTAAAATAGTTTTATCTTCAAGATTTTCTGTTCCGAATTTGTATTTTGCAGCAGCTTTCATTCCCATATACACACCATACGCTGTAATTGGCGAAGGATTCCCAGCTCCTCCTTTAGATTCAGAAATTCCTGTTACGTGTGGTGTAACTTCACGAATAATATCCATATCTCTAGTTTCCATACCAACATCCTCTGCTGTGATATATTTTCCGCTAAGTGAATCAACAAACTGTCCAAATCTACGCATTAAAGCGTCATTTTTTTGCGTTTTTGCATCGCCAATAATTACGGCTTTTCCTCCTCCGAGGTTTAAACCTGTAATTGCAGATTTATAAGTCATTCCTCTTGACAAACGCAAAACATCTTGCAATGCTTCTGCTTCATTTTTATAGTTCCACATTCTTGTTCCGCCAAGAGCAGGTCCGAGTGTTGTATTGTGTATTCCGATAATAGCTTTTAAACCAGTTTTTTTGTCATTACAAAAGACAATTTGCTCGTGGTCATTAAAAGATAAATTTCCAAAAACAGGACTTAAATCTTTTAATTTTTTTGCTTCTATTATATCTGCAGTCATAAAAATTAGTGTTAAAATTCTTTGGCAAAGATACAAAATTATCAGCAAAATATTCTCTTATAAATGTTAAGAATTTATTTAAAATAATTTGTCTTTTCTGTTTAAATAATCAATATATTTGATTTTTAATTGTTCGTAACATAATGACACATTTAGCATACCTAAATAAATATTTTAAAAAGTACAAGTATCGGTTAATTCTTGGTGTATTTATTACGATTTTATCTAAAATTTTAGCAATTCAAATTCCGGCATTAATAAGTAACTCACTTAAAATAACAGAGGAATTTAATAAAGGCATAATTACAGACATTTCAATAGTTAAAAACACCTTACTTGAAAATATTTTATGGATTATTGGTGCTGCTTTACTATCTGGTTTTTTTACTTTTTTGATGCGTCAAACACTAATTGTAATGTCTAGATTAATAGAGTTTGATCTTAAGAATGAAATTTTTGAACAGTACGAAAAATTATCCTTAAATTTTTACAAAAGAAACAGAACAGGCGATTTAATGAATCGTATTAGTGAAGATGTTGGCAAAGTACGTATGTATGTTGGTCCTGCTATAATGTACACGATTAATATGCTCGTTTTATTTATCGTTGCTTTGGTTAAAATGTTTAGTATCGATTCCGTTTTAACGACTTATGCTTTATTACCATTACCAATTCTATCTATTTCTATATATTTATTGAGTAAAGTCATCCATAAACGAAGTACTATTGTTCAAGAATACCTATCTAAACTAACCACACTAGCACAAGAGACATTTTCTGGAGTTCACGTAATTAAATCCTATGCAATAGAAGGACAAACCAAAGCAAATTTTACCGATTTAGCAAACACAAGCAAGGATAAAAATATTGCATTATTCAAAGCACAAGCATTATTTTTTCCGTTAATGATTTTATTGATTGGCATTAGTAATTTATTGGTTATTTACATTGGAGGAATGCGTTACATCGACGGAAAAATTGACAATATTGGTGTAATAGCAGAATTTATTATTTATGTAAATATGCTAACTTGGCCTGTCGCAGTAGTTGGTTGGGTAACATCGATTGTGCAACAAGCCGAAGCATCCCAAAAACGAATTAATGCTTTTTTACACGAAAAACCATCGATACAAAACACAACTAAGAACAGTTCAGAAATTGAAGGAAACATTGTATTTAAAAATGTTAATTTTACATATGAGGATAATAAAATACAGGCTTTAAAAGACATATCGTTTAGTATCGAAAAAGGAAAAACTTTAGCTATTATAGGAAATATTGGTTCTGGAAAATCTACCATTGCAAATCTAATTGCTAGAATGTACGATGTAGATTCTGGAAATATTTTAATTGATAAAACAAAAATTACGGAAGTAAATTTATATTCTTTGCGAAAAAGTATTGGTTTTGTACCACAAGATTCGTTTTTATTTTCGGAAACTATCCAAGAAAACATAAAATTTGGAAAGCAAAATGCAACGGAGAAAGAAGTTACCACTGCTGCGAAAAACGCATATATCCATCATAACATTATAGAATTTAAAAATGGTTACAATACCATGGTTGGCGAACGGGGGGTTACCCTTTCTGGAGGACAAAAACAGCGAATTTCAATTGCAAGAGCCATTATAGGAAAACCAAAAATTTTAATATTTGACGATTGCCTATCTGC
>CAMZLT010000225.1 GCA_947311745.1 uncultured Flavobacteriaceae bacterium
TACCAAAACATACCAAGCTATTGGTTTTGGTTTAGCAGATAAATATAAAAAATTAGAAAAAGGAAAACCGTTTAAAATTGCTTTTACTCTTGATGAAAACCATTGGAATGGCATTACTAACCTACAATTGGTTTTAAAAGATATAGAGATAGAATAATGATAAAAATAAAGTTAGTGTAAAAAAAGATTGGTGATTTTGCCAAGCAAAATCACCAATCTTTTTTTTATATAAACAATCTAAAATTATTCTTTAATAAATTTTAATTTTACTTGCTTAGTGTCTTTAATTATTCGCAAGAAATATACGCCTGTAGTTAATTTAGAAACGTCTAAATCTTTTGAAGTAAATTTAGAATTTAATACACGTTTACCTTGAATATTAAATACCGAAATTAAACTGTTTTCTAATTCTAAATTTGTATTTAGATGTAGAATTTTATTTACTGGATTTGGATAAATACTCAAATTATTCAATAAATTTTCATCAATAGATAAAGGAGCAGAACCTTCCACAACACTAAGTGTTTGATTAATAGTTGGTGATACAATTCTATCTACGTTACCAGAAGGCCAATATACCGTTACACTTTCAACAGCTGTATCATCTGCAAGTCCAAAATGTACATTTAAAGTACTCATATGTCTAAAACCAACACCACTTTTCACATCTCTAATTTGTGATCCTAAGGCAGAAATTACTTCAACTCTTGCTCCGATACCGTTTTTATTACTGTCTGTACCAATAGTTACAACTTTTAACCAATTGTAATTATTACCTTGGTTAATATGAAGTGACCCATTGAAATAATCAATAAAACCATCGTTATTTATATCTCCAGCAGCACCATCGTCAAAACCAACGTTTACAGGTGTAAAAGTCATATCTCCATTATTGTACATAATGGTATTTCCTGCACCTAAAATATCTACATAACCATCGTTGTTAAAATCAAAACAAACATTTTCGATACTTGTAGGTGTAAAGTTTTCATATCCTGAACCTGCAGTAACATCGGTAAATGTACCATCACCATTGTTTCTTTTTAATTTATGAGCTCCTGTACTTGCTCCTACAAATACATCCATATCGCCATCATTATCGTAATCTGCCCAAGCAGATGACCATGTTTGCATGGAATCTCTAAGTCCTTTTACAGCACCTTCTTCAGTAAATGTACCATCACCATTATTAGTGTATAATTGATCACTACTACGCTCTGCACTTCCACCGCATTTTGCAATAAACATATCTATATCATGGTCATTATCGTAATCAATCCAAACCGACCCGTAATTTCCTCCACTAGGATAGTCAGCTAAACCTAAACCATCTGCATCATTAGATTTGTGATAAGTTAAATTTCCTGCTCCATCTCCGTAATAATAGACACTTGGTTCTACATCGTGGCAAACAAAAGCATCTAAATTTCCATCGTTATTAATATCTACAAAATTAGAACGTTGTGAAAATACATATACGTCTTCATGCCACTCAGTATATGCTGTTCCATCGTTGTTTGCTAACATAAAACTAACTCCTTGCCCATTTCCATATAACAAATCGTTATAGCCATTTCCGTCTAAATCACCTGCTGCTAGACTCCAAGTTGCTTCATAAGTTGCTGTTGGTGTATTAATAGTAGTATGCGTTAATCCTCCATTTGCATTTTGATACTGCACATCAATTTGCGATGTTGTTGTAGTTACTAAATCGTCTAAATGATCGCCATTCAAGTCAAAAAAAGCATATGGCCTTCCTATATTTGCAACCGTTTGCGTAGTAAAAGTAACAGCATCATTTGGTGGATCAATTATATCTTCTTCTGTAATTTGAAAATCAAAACCTCCTGATGACCATCTATTATCAAAAACAATATAATACGTAGTTCCTGCATCTACATTAAATGTTTTTTCAGATAAGTATCCAGAACCACTATCATCATCTCCTGTCAAACAAACTAAATTAGCACATGTGCCTGTAAATACTATAAAATTTGTATCGAAACCTTGATTTTGTTGTAAATCAGTAGTTACGGTTAAACTGTAATTGTTTTGTGGTGTATATGTGTACCATTCAGCATTTGCACCTAAAGTACCGGCTGTAGCACAATTTTCAGTGGCTGGAGTTCCGTCAATTGCATTTACGGTATAGGTTCCGACCTCAATAGTTACTGCATTATTACAATCATTTTGTGCAAACAAAAATGTTGTAAAAAAGGATAAAATAATAATAAATAATTGTTTTTTCATGATATAAAATGTTAATAGGTTTGTTATTTATGCAAATATAAGTAATTAATATTAAATAAATTAGTCGCAAGTTTGTGATAAAGAATTAATCCATTGTTCTATTAAATCTATTGCCTCTTGATGGATAATTGTCCTTCCTTTTAAAGGCATTCGTACGGTTTCGTCCGTTGTATTTAATCTAAAAAACATAACGGATCGCTGTGGACGACCTGGGCTTACAATATGACTTAGCCAAGGAGCAATACCAATTGGTTCTTGGTGTTCTATACAAATCCCTAAATTTTCATCGGAATCATTTTCAAAAAAAGAAAAACGCATGGAACGATAATTACAATAGCCATCATCTACATGACAATGAGCACAATTAATATCTACATAACCCCGAACTCTATCTCGTAAATCTTGGGTTTCATCATCCCATTTGGTTACGGTTTGGATATTTTCAGGATAGGAGTCTTCTAAATATCCAAAATTTTTCCATTTTTCTAATTGGTTTTTTGTTTCGTTTGAATACGTATAATTATGATTAATGTTTTGAGGTTTTGGCCCTATTGGTAAAGGTTGATCGTTTTTTTGATGACATGTTAAACAATCTGCTCCTGGAGGAATTTTAAAATCAACATGTCTTGTTTGGTTGTTTTCGTCAATCCAATCTACCGGAACATCAACACCAGACATGATGTAACTTGCATCTGTTTGTTCTGTATTCCAATGATAGGTTGCAAATTCCCACATATTTTCTCTACGAATCATTAATCGTGTTTCTACAATTTTTGTAGTATTATTTGGTAAGGTGTTTTCGTAATAAAAATTTTTAATTAAAATTGTTCCTGTTGGAAAATCTAAAGGAGCAAAATCAGAAACATAACTTGCCTTAACATTGTCAGGCATCCAAATAAATCGTTTTTTATGCGCATAATCTACAAACAGAGGGTTAATTAAGTCGTATGGTAAAACACCATAAACAGGCTGTAAATTTGCAATATCTCCTTCAAAAAAATTATAATCGGATAAATGCGAATATGGCATTTCTGCCAAATTATAATTTACTGGTGATTCGGGCTTTGGGTTGTCGTCTTTTGAACTACAAGCTACAAAAAAGATACTAATTAATAAATAACTTATTTTTTTTAAGAATTGCATAAAATAATTGTTAGATAACAAATATATATAAATTGTTTGTTAGTAAACAACTTAAATTCATTTTACCCTAAAAAAAAATCCACCTTTCTAAAATAAAAAGGTGGATAACAATGCAATTTTCCCTCAAAAATTTTTTGTTTACATTATACTTGCACTCTTTCTTTTGCAATATGCACATCTGCTTTAATATGATTTTTATTTGCACGACCACTTGGATCGGTATTTTCTTGCCATTTAGGAATCCATTTTAGTACTGTTTTTGCTGCATTTTTTTGTGGAAAATGCTTGTGAAATATTTCACGAATATAATATGCTTCTTTTGTTGTTGGTGTATTGTGTGGATATTTTAAATAGGCATTATCCATTTCAAAATCGGTAACTTTACTTGCACAATGTTCAATTAAGGTATCAATCCAACTATACCCAACACCATCCGAAAATTGTTCTTTTTGTCGCCATAATACTTCGTCTGGTAAAAATGGTTTTTCTTTTGTATCAAATGCCTTTCGTAAAATATATTTTTCTATACCATTGTAGGTTTTTGGTTGTTTTTCTTCGGGTTTAATTTTCATGATTACTTCTAAAAATTCTTTATCTAAAAATGGCACTCTTGCTTCTAAACCGTGTGCCATAGTCGATTTATCTGCTCGTAAGCAATCGCTTGTAGATAAAAGTTGTACTCTACGAATAGTTTCTTTTTGAAATTCTTTAGCAGATGGAGCATCCCCAAAATACAAATAACCACCAAGCATTTCATCCGCTCCTTCTCCACTTAACACAACTCGTATTCCTAAATCGGTTATTTTTTTACTCATAATATACATTGGTGTAGATGCTCTAATTGAGGTAACATCGTAGGTTTCTAAATGCCAAATTAGTTTGTCAATAACTTCCAAGCCTTCCTCAATTGAAAAAGTCATTGCATGATGCTTTGTTCCTAAAAAATCAGCTACTTTTTTGGCTGCTATCAAATCTGGTGAGTCAGTATCTAACCCAATAGAAAAAGAATGTAACTCTTTTCCTTGTTCTTTTAATAATCTACTTGTAATAGATGTTGTCAAAGACGAATCTAATCCTCCTGATAGCAATACACCTAACGGAACATCGGTCATCAATCGTTTTTTAGTTGCTTTAATTAAGGTTTCTCTAATTAGTTGTAAATCCAATTCGTTTGTCGTAACGCTGTCGGAAAACCAATCTGGTTTGAAATAGCGAACCAATCCTGTTTTTTTTGTGTAATAATGTCCTGGAGGAAATGCTTTAAATTCTACACATTGATCGGCAATTACTTTCATTTCAGATGCAAAATATA
>CAMZLT010000226.1 GCA_947311745.1 uncultured Flavobacteriaceae bacterium
AAAGGTTAGTTAGTATATTTATTTTATATGTAATGGATTTATTTTTATCAATATTTTTAAGCGTTATGGTAGGTGTTTTATTCTCGTAATTTAATTTATAGGTGATTTTTTTATCCAATGTATTCATTATTTTTTTTGTTTTACCATTAATAATCAATTCGCATTTTGCATTGCCATTAATTCGTTCTGCAATGACAAAGTATTTTTGTGTACAAGAATTTGCAACAGTTAAAGAAATACTTTGGTTAGGATTTAGAGAGCCTTTTTTAGGCGAGTCTGTACCATATAGCAACGAGTTAGAATTTCCGTAAATAGATAGTGAATATTTTAGTTTTAAGCTATTGGATAGATTAATCAGTTCAACTTTTATATTTTTATTTTTAACATTAAAAAACTCTTTTGAAATTTGTTTGGTGTGTTTTTTAGGATTTAAAAACAAAGTTTCTTTTAGAGTGTTATTCACATAAATATTCATTTGTGTTTCTGCTTCTCCTTCTTTTTTAGTTAAATTAATTTGGATACTTTTATAGTTTGCTGTAAATTCTAATACTTTTGGAGCAATAGAAAAAAGAACCCCTTTTTTATAATGAATGGGTTGCAAACATTTTGGATGTGTTTTTTTTGTTAAATTTCTGTTTTTTATATTTTGCGTATTTGTAATATAATTACTGGCTATTATAAAAAATAGAAAGACAATTTTTAACGATACAATTTTCATATATAAATAGTTGGTTTGGTTATATCTCGAAATTAGATAAAATGTCTAATAATCACTAGCACTATTCTGTCATTTTGATGTACTATTTCTGCAAATGATATAACTATTATTGCATTATGTAATTATTATTGCGTTTTGTGGTAAATTAATAGTAATTATTTACGTTAAACCTATAAAATTTAATAAATTTGTAGACTGTTTTAAAATTAAAATTTGAAAGATAAAAGATTACATAGAACTTTAGTGTTTACTGTTATAGATGCACTAAAAAAAATATACAACGAAGGCGAATATGCCGATAAAGTTGTATCCAAAGCACTGAAAAGTGATAAGCGATTTGGGGCAAGAGATAGAAAATTTGTTGCCGAAACTATTTACGAAATGGTTCGTTGGAAACGTTTATACAATGAAATAGCAGGTACAAAAAATCATTTTTCAACCGAAAACTTATGGAAAAACTTTGCTGTTTATGCCGTTTTGAAAGGGTATGATATTCCGGATTGGAAGCAACTTGTAGATGTTCCTGCTCGTAAAATTAAAGGTCGATTTGATGAGTTGTCTAAAATCAGAGTATTTAAAGAATCCATTCCCGATTGGTTGGATAATTTAGGTATGAATGAACTTGGTGCAACTTGGGATGCTGAAATTCATGCATTAAACCAAAAAGCAAAAGTTATTTTACGTGTAAACACACTTAAAACATCCAAAGCATTTTTGCAAAAAGAATTGGCAAAAGAAGGTATAGAAACCACTTTTATAAAAGGATATCCTGATGCTTTAGAGTTAGTCGAGCGTAAAAATGTTTTTATGACCGATATTTTTAAAAAAGGACTGTTTGAAGTGCAAGATGCCTCTTCGCAATTAGTAGCAGAATTTTTAGATGTACAAGAAGGAATGCGTGTAGTGGATACTTGTGCTGGAGCAGGAGGGAAGACTTTACATCTTGCTGCATTAATGAAAAATAAAGGAAATATTATTGCTTTAGATATTTACGAAAGTAAACTAAAACAATTGAAAATACGAGCAAGACGAGATGGTGTGCATAATATAGATATTCGTCCTATTGAAAACTCTAAAACCATAAAAAAACTAAAAGGAAAAGCAGATCGAGTACTTATAGATGCTCCTTGTTCTGGTATTGGAGTTTTAAAACGAAACCCTGATGCAAAATGGAAATTGCAACCCGAATTTATTGATAATATCAAACAAACACAAGAGGAAATATTAGATAAATATTCGCAAATTGTAAAAGATGGTGGGAAAATGGTGTATGCTACTTGTTCGGTTTTACCTTCCGAAAATGAAGAACAAGTACATAAATTCTTGCAAAATCATCCTGAATTTAAATTAGTTAAAGAAAATAAAGTAAGTGCTGCAAAATCTGGTTATGATGGGTTTTATATGGCTCTTTTAGAAAAAATGTAATTATGAAAAATACGTTGAAAATACTAACGATTTTATTAACAATACAAATATATGCACAGATCCCTGCAAATTATTACGATTCAGCAACTGGTTTATCTGGTTATGCTTTAAAAACGGAATTGAAAAATATTATATCTAATGGGCATCAAAGTCAAGGGTATGATAATTTGTATGTTGGTTATGTAACAACCGATTCGGATTATTATTATGAAAATGACGGAACAGTATTAGATATGTATTCCGAAAATCCAACAGGAACAGATCCGTACAATTTTACACACGGAAATAGCCAGTGCGGAAGTCAAAGTAATGAAGGAGATTGCTATAATCGTGAACATTTAATGCCGCAAAGTTGGTACAATTCAGCCTCACCAATGGTTGCCGATATTCATCAAGTAGTGCCAACTGATGGTCGTGTAAATAATTTTAGAGGTCATCTACCTTTCGGAAATGTTGGAGTTGCAAATTGGACTTCCTTAAATGGTTCTAAACGCGGAACTCCTGCAGTTACAATTCCTGGTTATACAGGCAATGTTTTTGAACCAATTGACGAATTTAAAGGCGATATTGCTAGAATTTATTTTTATATGGCAACACGTTATCAAAACGAAATCGCCTCTTGGGAAAGTGCAAATGATGGTAGTTTACCAACCTTTGATGGTACTTCGGATCATGTTTTTGAGGATTGGTTGCTAACTACTCTTATTTCTTGGCATACAAACGATCCTGTAAGTCAACGAGAAATTGATCGCAACAATGCAGCATACAATTTTCAAGGAAATGCAAATCCGTTTATTAATCATCCAGAATGGGTAATTAGTATTTGGAACCAAACACCTGATACCGAAAATCCAACTGCTCCTACTAATGTAACTGCTTCGAATGTTACGTTTAATAGTGTGGAATTAAATTGGACAGCAGCAACCGATAATGTTGGTGTTTTTGAATACGATGTTTATCGAGATAATGTACTTTTAACTAGTGTGTCAACTACTTCTTATACAGATTCGGGATTAACACCAGAAACGGGATATTCGTATTATGTTATTGCAAAAGATGCTGTGCCAAATTACTCTAATACAAGTAATGTGGTAAATATAACCACACTTGCCGAACCTTTTTATTTGTTTCAAGAGGATTTTAATGATTGTGCAATAATTGCAACTAATTTGATAGCATATAACGAAGCAAGTGATAAAAATTGGACTTGCTATCCTTCTTATGGTGTAAATAATACAGGAATATATCAAATGAATGGATATAACGAAGATGTACCAAGTAAAGATTGGTTAATTACTACAAATCCAGTGCCTTTTAATTTATATACGAATACAAAATTATCGGTTACTCTAATTCATACTTATGGCACAATGCCTTTGAATATTGTATATTCTACCGATTACGATGGTGTTTCAAACCCTGCAAATTATACATGGACTGCTGTTCCGAATGTTGTTTCGGATATTCCTGATGGAACAAATACAGAGGTTTTTCAAAATATTGTCGATGCTGATATTAGCGGAATTCCTACAAGTGCATATCTAGCTTTCAAATATTATTCTAATGGTTTACCTACAAGATGGAGTGTGGATAACTTGATAATTACAGGTGATGCTATAACAAATATTGCCGATTTTAAAAAGGAATTCATTACTGTTTATCCAAACCCTTCAGTAAATAAAACAATTACCATTCAAGGAAATACTGCTATTTCAGAAATAGAACTATATTCTATTTTAGGAAAGCAAATTAGAAAAATAAAAGCTATAAACAAACAAAAAATAACTCTTAATCAATTAGAAAAAGGGATGTATTTTATAAAAATTAAAATTAATAATGTGTTGGTAATTAAGAAAATAACTATTCAATAAACAAAAATAATGAAAAAAATAACACTTTTATTAATTAGTCTATTTATTGCGAATGTTTACGGACAACAAGCATATTATAACGATGTAGATTTAACACTTTCGGGAATTCCGTTAAAAGATGCTTTAGCAACAAAAATAATTGCTACACATACCAATCCTTTATCGTATAGTGAAGCAAGGGATGCTTTAAAAATTGTTGATTTAAATCCTGGGCAAACGACAAATGTATTGTTGCTATACGGTTTTTCAAATGGATTATGTCCAAACGATTCTAGCACAGATAGTAATCACAGACGACGAAATAAAAATAGTTTTGGAGGAGGACAATCTTGCGAATGGAATAGAGAACATACCTATCCAAAAGCATTGGGAACACCAAATTTAGGTACTTCTGGTCCAGGTTCTGATGCACATCATTTACGAGCAGCCGATGTTGGTAGAAATGGAAGTAGAGGAAATAAATTATTCGCAGCAGGTTCTGGTAATTCAGGTACTGTTGGTTCGAATTGGTATCCAGGAGATGAGTGGAAAGGTGATGTTGCACGAATGATGATGTATATGTATTTACGCTATGGTTCGCAATGTTATCCTGATAATGTTGGTATTGCTAGTACAGTTGCAAATGATAATCATATGATAAATTTATTTTTGCAATGGAATGCTGAAGATCCTGTTTCACAAGTAGAAATTAATCGAAATAATTATTTAGGAAATACTTCTAACCAATTCGGACAAGGAAACCGAAACCCTTTTATTGATGATCCATATTTAGCAACACGAATTTGGGGTGGACCAAATGCTGAAGATACTTGGGGAATTTACTTAGATGTAAAAGAATTTAACCTTTCAAAATATGTAAAATTATTTCCTAAATATGTAAAGGATGAAATCCATATTTCTGTTACAAACAATTTAGAAATCAATTCTGTTGTATTTTTTGC
>CAMZLT010000227.1 GCA_947311745.1 uncultured Flavobacteriaceae bacterium
AAAATGGAGAATTGTATAAAATTTACCAACAGCAAAATGCTTTACGTCAGCAATTTCAAGATTTAATGAATCAAGCAGGAAAACAAGGAAATGCAGGAAATAAAGCCTTAAAACAAATGGAAGAATTAGAAAAAATGCTTTTAGATAAAGGAATTTCTAATGAAGTAATACAAAAAATGCAAAATTTAAAACACGAGTTATTAAAATTAGATAGAGCTTTATTTGAACAAGGAGAGGATACTAAACGAAAAGCGGATACAAATAAAAAAAAATATGAATTACGTAACATAAAAGATATACAAACTAAAAAATTATATTTTAATCCAAATGAAATATTAAACCGACAAGCATTACCTTTGCGATCTAATTATAAGAAAAAAGTACAAGAATATTTTTCTAAACCATAATTTTATATGATTTATTATAATTTTGAAACCGATTTTCATTTAGAAAATCAATATAAAATATCTAATTGGATTGCAAAAACTATTCTATCTGAAGGTTGTAAATTGATAGAAATATCTTATATTTTTTGTAATGATGAATATCTTTTAGAAAAAAATATTCAGTTTTTAAATCACGATACTTTAACCGATATTATTAGTTTTGATTATAGTGTTGGTAAGCAAATTTCTGGTGATATTTTTATATCTATTGAACGTGTAAAAGAAAATGCAAAACTTTTTAAAACCGATTTTTTAAACGAAGTACATCGTGTTATAATTCATGGTGTTTTACATTATTGTGGTTATAAAGATAAAACAGAATCTGATGCTAAACTAATGCGTGAAAAGGAAAATAAATACCTTAAAATTTTAGATAATTTTTAATGTTTCACGTGAAACAAATTTTATATTTTTTTAAAAACGACTATTTTATATATAAACATAAATCGCAAAGTGTTTCTATAATAAAGTTTGTTTGCACGTGATATTCTAATACTTGTTTTTGTATGTATTATAATTAATATTTATGTCTGCAGATCTCAAAATTGTGTAAGATTGATACTAATATATATTTAACTTTTGTGTGAAAATCTTTACGTATTTATGGTATTAAACATTATTACTATATCTTTGCAATCTTAATGTTTCACGTGAAACAATAAAATTATTTTACATGAGTATATTTCAAACTAATTACGATGTTATTGTGGTAGGGGGTGGTCATGCAGGTTCAGAAGCTGCCGCATCTGCTGCAAATCTTGGTGCAAAGACTTTATTGATTACAATGAGTTTGCAAAATATTGCTCAAATGAGTTGTAATCCTGCTATGGGAGGAATTGCAAAAGGACAAATTGTGCGTGAAATTGACGCTTTAGGTGGTTATAGTGGTATAATTACCGATAATACAGCTATACAGTTTAAAATGTTAAATAAATCTAAAGGACCTGCGATGTGGAGTCCAAGGGCACAATCCGATAGAATGCGTTTTGCTGAAGCTTGGCGTTGGCAGTTAGAGAATATTCCTAATTTAGATATGTATCAAGATAGTGTAAATGGTTTGCTTTTTGATAACGATGTAGTTGTTGGAGTAAAAACAACTTTAGGATTAAAAATATATTCTAAAACAGTTATTATTACAGCAGGAACTTTTTTAAATGGATTAATTCATATTGGTGAAAAGACTTTCGGTGGTGGTAGAGCAGGAGAACGTGCTTCGGTTGGTATTACCGAGGATTTAGTTAAAATGGGTTTTGAATCTGGTAGAATGAAAACAGGTACACCACCACGAGTAGATGCACGATCTTTAGATTTTTCTAAAATGATTGAGCAACCTGGTGATGAAAATCCACAAAAATTTTCTTTTTTAGATACAACAAAACCACTTATAAAGCAAAAATCTTGTTATATGACTTATACAAGTAATGAGGTGCATAATTTGTTACGTGAAGGTTTTGATCGTTCGCCAATGTTTAATGGTAGAATTCAGAGTATTGGTCCGAGATATTGTCCTAGTATTGAAGATAAAATCGATAGATTTGCTTCTAAAGAAAGACATCAAATGTTTATTGAGCCAGAGGGATGGTTTACTAATGAAATATATGTAAACGGATTTTCAACTTCCTTACCAGAAGATATTCAAGCTAAAGCGTTGCGACAGGTAGCAGGTTTTGAAAATGTAAAATTTTATCGTTTTGGTTATGCAATTGAATATGATTATTTTCCGCCAACACAATTAAAGTATTCTTTAGAAACTAAATTAATTAAAAATTTATTTTTTGCAGGACAAATTAATGGTACAACAGGTTATGAAGAAGCAGCAGCACAAGGCTTAATTGCAGGAATTAATGCAGCACGGAAAACCCAAGAAAAGGATGCTTTTATATTAAATAGAGATGAAGCTTATATTGGTGTTTTAATTGACGATTTGATTACTAAAGGAACAGAAGAACCATATCGTATGTTTACTTCACGTGCAGAGTATAGAACTTTGTTGCGTCAAGATAATGCAGATATTCGTTTGACCGAAAAATCTTATAAAATAGGCTTAGCTAGTGAAAAGCGTTTAAAAAGAGTGGAGGAGAAGTTACAAAAAACAGAAAATTTTATTTCTTTTCTTAAAAAGACAAGTATTAAGCCAGAAGAAGTAAATTCTATTTTAGAATCTAAAAATTCTGCTTTAGTAAAGCAATCTATGAAAATGTATAAGCTAGCTACTCGTCCGCAATTGAATTTTGAAGATGTTAAAAAATTTCCTAGTGTTAAAGAGTTTATTGAAGTTAATAAAATGGATGATGAAATTGTAGAACAAACTGAAGTTCAAGTTAAATATGCAGGTTATATAAATAAAGAGTTAAGTAATGTGCGTAAAACACAACGTTTAGAAAATGTAAAAATACCTTTAAATTTTAATTATACAAAGGTTGCTTCGATAAGTACCGAAGCAAAACAGAAGCTTACTAAAATCCAACCTGAAACTATTGCACAAGCAAGTAGGATTTCAGGTGTTTCACCAAGCGATATATCCATATTGTTAATACATTTAGGTGTATAACTTAAATACTTACTTTAATTTGTTTCACGTGAAACATTATATTTTGTTGTTTTTATGAATGCATTTTCTCCTATAAATAAAGCAAACACTTTAAATAAATTTTTAAAGTGTACCGATTTTACAGTTTCACGTGAAACATTTACTTTGTTGGTAGATAAGGAATCTGAAATTTTAATAACTTCGCCACAGCCAAGTTTAGAAAAATTACCAAGTTATTACGAAAGTTCAGAATATATTTCGCATACCGATTCTAAAAAATCGCTGTTTGATAAAGTATATCAAATAGTAAAAAAACATACTATTTCTAAAAAAACAAAATTAGTTAAATCTTTACTTGAGCATACCAATTTAAATAACGCAAAACCAAAAATATTAGATATTGGTTGCGGAACAGGTGATTTTTTGGTTGCTTGTGATAAAAAAGGATTTGAAGTTTTTGGTGTAGAGCCAAGTGTAAATGCTAAAAACATTGCAAAGCAAAAAATAATTAAAACGGATTTCAATATTAAAAATTCTATTTTTGATTTAGATACAGATATAAAATATGATGTTATAACAATGTGGCATGTTTTAGAGCATGTACCAGATTTAGAAAAATATATTTTAAAACTAAAAAGTTTATTACAACCAAACGGAATTTTAATTATAGCAGTACCAAATTATAAATCGTATGATGCAAAATATTATAAAGAATTTTGGGCAGCTTATGATGTGCCAAGACACCTTTGGCATTTTTCAAAAAAATCTATTTCTTTATTGTTTAATAAAGTTGCTATGCAAGTAGAATTTATTTATCCAATGAAATTTGATTCCTTTTATGTTAGTTTACTTTCAGAAAAATATAAAACAGGAAAATCTAATTTTGTAAGAGCATTTTATATTGGATTTTTATCAAACACTAAAGCAAGATCAAAAAAAGAATATTCTTCATTGATTTATGTACTTAAAAACAGATAATATTTATTTTAAAGGGTGTTTTTTATTTATTTTATTTTATAGGCGTAGTAATATTATTATTTTATAATAACGTCTTAAAACGCGTATTTTAACACTGTTTTTCATTTGTATTATTTATATTTTTTATTTTAGTATAAATTTTACTTATAATAAATTACTATAATTTTTTATAAGTACCTTTGCTATATAAAATTTGATAAATGAAATATTTAATTGTTTTTATTTTTATGATTTTGGTTTCTTGTAATGTAAAAAACCAAAAAAAAATATATCGGAAAAAATTCACAAAAGAGGAAAAGCATATTCTTAAAGTATCTAAAGATATTATAAAATCTGCTTATTTTACAAGTTTAATTACCCTTGATGAAAATTTACAAGCAAGAGCAAGAATAGTAGAACCTTTTGCTCCTGAAAATAATTTTATAATTTGGATGGCTACGAATCCAAAATCACGAAAAGTTTTTCAAATAAAAAGAAATTCTAAAGTTACCTTGCATTATTTTGATAAGAGTAAATTAGCATATGTTTCTTTAATGGGAAATGCTTTTTTAATAAATGATGCGAATAAAAAAAAAGAAATTTGGAAAGAAGGTTGGGAAAAATTCTATCCTAATAAAAAAACCGATTATTTACTTATTAAATTTATTCCTAATAGCTTAGAGATGATAAGTATTACCGATAATTTTACGGGTGATAAGAATACTTGGATGCCTCATCGTGTAGTTTTACGAGAGTAATTTTATATTATACTAATCCTCATCATTTTGTGTTATTTTACTTGTAGTATTAGTATTACTATTTTTCAACTCTTTGGTAAGTAAATTTATTTCTTTTTTAATGTTTTCTATTTCTTTTTGGTAGTTTATTTCAATAGATTTTTTTTCAGGAAACTGCTCAATCATAACGGTTGTTGATGGAAAAGCAAAATCAATTCCAATAATGGAAGCAAGTTTTACAATACTTAGGTGTAAGTTGTGTTTTGCTTGTTGTTCGGTGCTCCAATCGTTTACATTAAAATAGATATTTAGCATAATGTTTAAGGCAGAATCACCAAAACCACTAAAAGCAACATCAAAATTATCTTTTTTTGTGTTTGGATGTGCTTTTATAAGCTCTTTTAAACCCTCTATAAAAGTTTCTATTAATTTTGGTGGGGTATCATATCGAATTCCTAATTCTGTTTGATAACGCCTAAATAAACGTAATCCTTTATTATTTATAACAATTTCAGATAATTTGCTATTGGTTATTTGATATATGGAAGTATCGGCAGCTCTAATTCGCGAAGATCTAAAACCAACTTGCTCAACAGTTCCTTGTAATTCAGAAGTTTCTATCCAATCACCAATATGAAATGGTTTATCTAAAAATATCATAAAGGTTCCTATGAGATTTTTAACAGTATCTTGTGATGCTAGTGCTATTGCTAAACCTCCGATAGATGCACCTGCTAGGACACTCGCAGGAGAGACCCCAAAAAGAGTAAGCATTTTTAAAACACCTAAAAAGATTACTATTCCTGTTAAAAAATGGGTGAGAATTGGTACTAATTGATCGTCTAATTTTATATGTGTTCGTCTAGTATGTTCTGCATAAAATATCATTAGTAATTTTACTAATTTTAAAAAGATAAAAATCCATAGTAATATTTGTGCTGCATTAAAACCAATAAATAAAAATTCATTAGAAGTTAAACCTAATTGTAAAGTTGGAGTAATTCTTTTAATAATACTAATTAAAAATAATAAAACTAGAGGTCTAGATATTTTTTTTATGGTTTTTAAAACTTTTTCACTAGAGTTTTTTGTTAGTAAATGTTGAATTTTTTTAAGTATAAAATAAACTATTTTATTAAAAATAAAAAAGAATATAAATCCAAAAATTATCAAACCAATTAAACCTAAATACTGCCATAATTTAACACCAAATATGGTGTTATTACCGTATTTTGGAATTACTTTTTGTAGCCATGCAATTTGCCAAGGAAAGGTTTCTTTATATAAATCGTCAATTATTAAAACGGTTTCTCTAGAATAGAGCCATTTATCACCATATTTTTCTACGGAAACTTGCGGTAGTCTAATAGGAAATAACACATATCTTTTTCCTATTTTATACGCAGTTGTATCGGTAAAATTTTTATCTGTAGGTACTTTACTAAAGTTTACTTTTAATCCTTTTCCGTCTAATATTTTTTTAAGTTTTATAGCTTTATTGATTGCTTCATCATTTTTTAGACCATAAATTGTCTTAGCAGCTTTTTTTGGTTGATAAGATTTATCTTGTAAAAAATACAAATGTGTATAAATAGTTGCATTTGGACTGCTTAAATCTACTTTTGATTGGGTTTGTGAAAAACTTAAAAATTGCGTTAAAAATACGCTAATTAGTGTTACAATATATTTCATTTTATAGTTTTTAGTATTAAATCCCTTTCGGAATAGATTCAATTAAAGTTTTGGTGTAATTTGTTTTAGGATTAGCATAAATTTCATCTGCATCGGCAATTTCGACAATTTTTCCTGTTTGCATGACTATTAATTTATCGGACATATATTTTACAACGGCTAAATCATGTGAAATAAAAATATATGTAAAATTAAAACTCGTTTTTAAATCATTTAAGAGGTTTAAGACTTGTGCTTGTACCGAAACATCTAATGCCGAAACCGATTCGTCGCATATAATTAATTTTGGTTGTAAGGCAATAGTTCTAGCAATACCTATTCGCTGTCTTTGACCCCCAGAAAATTCGTGTGGATACTTATAATAATCTTTTTTCTCTAAACCAACTTTTTTTAAAATTTCAAATACTTTTTCTTTTCGTTCGGTATTTGAATTGTATAAATTGTGTACTTGCATAGGTTCTAAAATTGCTTCACCAACTAACATTCTAGGATGCAAACTAGAAAACGGATCTTGAAAGATAATTTGTATGTCTTTTGCTAAATTTTTACGTTCTTTTTTACTTATTTTAGTAATGTCCTTTCCTTTATATAATACTGAGCCTTTATTAGCTTTTTCTAAACCCATTATGGTTCTACCAAGGGTTGTTTTTCCGCAACCAGATTCACCAACTAAACCCAAAGTTTCTCCAGGATATATACTAAATGAAACAGAATCTACAGCTTTTACAACATTTTTTTTAGTAGTAAAATAAGTAGCTAAATCACTAATTTTTAAAAGTGGTTTTTGTGCGTATATTTTTTTATGAATTTCGTTTCGCTCGTCAGGATAAATATAATTATTTTTTATATTTTTTTTATTTAAAACGGAATGATTTTCCGATAAATAATCCGCTACTGTAGGCAAGACACGTAGTCGTACATCTAATCTAGGTTTAGCGTTTATCAATGCTTTAGTATATTTGTGTTTTGGATTTTTAAAAACGTTTTTAGCACTGCCTTTTTCAACAATATTACCTTTGTATAATACCAAAACATCATCGGCAATTTCGGATATTAAAGCCAAATCGTGTGTAATGAATAAAACACTCATTTTGGTGTTTTGTTGTAGTTCTTTTAACAATAAAATAATTTCTTTTTGTACTGTTACATCTAAAGCAGTAGTTGGCTCATCGGCAATTAATATTTTTGGTTTACAAGCAATTGCCATAGCAATCATAACGCGTTGTTTTTGTCCTCCTGAAATTTGATGTGGATACTGGTTGTAAATTTCAGTAACTCTTGGTAATTTTACTTGGTTAAAAAGTTTTAATACTTCTTTTTTTGCTTCTTTTTTTGTAAGATTTGTATGTGTTAATAATATTTCAAGTACTTGATAACCACAAGTTAAACTAGGGTTTAAACTACTCATTGGTTCTTGAAAAATCATAGCAATTTCTTTACCTCGAATTTGTTGAAATTCTTTATCGTTTAATTGCGATAATATAATGTTGTTAAATAGTATTTCACCATTAATTTTAACAGTATTTTGAGGTAATAAACCCATTATTGTTAAAGAAGTAACGGATTTTCCACTACCAGATTCACCTACAATTCCTAAAATTTTATTTTCAAATAAATCAAACGAAATTTTATGAACCACCTCGTTTAGTTGATTTTTTTTGGGAAAAGCAATGGATAAATTAGTTATTTTTAAAATAGGTTTCATATATCAAAAATACGAATTTTAATTCAAATTAGGTTTAACTTAAATTATAAGTATTTATAAATAGAGATACTACATATTTAAAATAAATTTATACGAATATAAATTTATTTTTTTTAAATGTATAATTTTCATTAAATTAGCATCTCCTCAAAAATAGAATGATTCCTTATCATTCAAAAATATATTTTATTAACTTTTTAATTTTTTTTTATGAAACAAAAAAATTTATTGTACGTATTTGTACTAGTAACTCTTTTTTCTTTTGCTCAAAAAGCAAAAAAGATTACTCAAAAAAACACACCAAAATTTGAAACTGAAATCCAAAATGTTTCAAAAGAGCAAAGTATTAACTACTTAAAACAGAAATTACATTTAAGTAGTGAGGAAAATTTCATTTCTGTTAAAACATTTACCGATAATCTTGGTTTTGAACATGTCAAATTACAACAAATTTTCAAGAACAAACCTGTTGTATTCGGAACATTTATTTTACACATTAAAGGTAATTCATTAAAATCGTATAATGGTAATTATGTTACTGTTGGTGATTTAAATACAGAACCAATTTTAAGTAAAAATATTGCTTTTAATAAAGCTAAAAATTATGTAAAAGCAGCACATTATATGTGGGAAAATACAGAAGAATCTGCATTAATGAATTATCAAAAACCAGTAGGAGAATTGGTTATTTTACCTAATCTAAAACAAAGAGATAGTAAAAAACAAGACCAACCAAAATTAGCGTATCGTTTTGATATTTATGCTACACAACCTGTTAGTAGAGCATATATTTATATCGATGCAAATACAGGCGAATTTTTGTATAAAGACAATATAATAATGCATGCTTCTGTAACAGGAACTGCTAGCACAAGGTATAGTGGAACAAAATCTATAAAAACCGATAGTTTTAATGGTAGCTATCGTTTAAGAGATAACTCTAGAGGTAGTGGTATCGAAACCTACGATATGAATACAGGGACTAATTATAATAGTGCTGTAGATTTTACCGATAATGATAATAATTGGACAGCAGCAGAGTTTAATAATGCAGCTAAAGATAACGCAGCGTTAGATGCACATTATGGTGCACAAATGACTTATGATTATTGGCAAACGAAACATAATAGAAATAGTTATGATGGTAATGGAGCAAAAATAAAATCTTATGTGCATTACGATGTTGCTTATGATAATGCATATTGGAATGGAAGTGTAATGACTTACGGTGATGGTAGCGGTACATATTTTGACGCTTTAACTTCTTTAGATGTTGCAGCTCACGAAATTGGTCATGCTGTAATGAGTTATACTGCAAACCTTACTTATTCTTATGAATCTGGAGCTTTAAATGAAGCTTTTTCGGATATTTGGGGTGCTTCTGTTGAATACTTTGCAGACCCAAATAAACAAACATGGTTAATTGGTGAAGATATTGAAAAACGTGCTGGTCATGCTGCTTTACGTTCTATGAGTAATCCAAAGTCTGAAGGACAACCAGATACATATCAAGGTACAAATTGGGCAACAGGATCTGCGGATAACGGTGGTGTACATACCAATAGTGGTGTTTTAAATTATTGGTATTACTTGCTATCTGTTGGAGGGTCTGGTACAAATGATAATGGTGATGCTTATTCTGTAACAGGAATTTCTATTGATAAAGCAGCTAAAATTGCTTATCGGATACAAAGTGTTTATTTAACAGCTAGTTCTAATTATGCAGATACTAGAACAGCAGGTATTCAAGCTGCCATAGATTTATATGGTTCTAGTTCTGCAGAAGAAATAGCTACAACAAATGCATTTTATGCTGTTGGCGTAGGTGCTGCTTATCAGACAGGTGGAGGAAATGCTTATTGTACATCAAAAGGAAATTCTGTTGCCGATGAATATATTCAAAAAGTACAATTAAATACCATTAATAACAGTTCTAATGGTGGAAACGGATATACCGATTTTACTTCTATAAACACTGATGTAACGGCTAATACGGCATATACTATTACTATAACTCCAAAATGGACAGGTACGGTTTATAGTGAAGGATATGCTGTATGGATTGATTATAATGCAGATGGTGATTTTGCAGATACAGGTGAATTAGTTTGGAGTAAAGCAGCTTCTAAAACAACTCCTGTAAGTGGTAACTTTACTATTTTAGCTAACGCAAATATTGGTACAACAAGAATGCGTGTTTCTATGAAATATAATGGTGTACCAACTGCATGTGAAACTTTTAGTTATGGTGAAGTAGAAGATTATACTATAAATATTCAGGCAAATACAGTAGATACACAAGCACCATCCTCTCCAACAAATTTAGTATATACAAACGTAACCCAAACTACTGTTGATTTATCTTGGACTGCTTCTACCGACAATATTGGTGTAACAGGTTATGATATTTATAAAAATGGTGTTTTATTAGGAAGTGTAACAGGTACAAGTGCTCAAATAACAGGTTTAGTCGCTAGTACAACGTATTCTTTTTATGTAAAAGCAAAAGATGCGGCAGGAAACATTTCGTTAAATAGTAATACTGTTTCAGTTACTACAACTGCAATCCCAAGTAGTAGTTGTACAACTCAAGTATCTAATTATCCATATAACGAAAGTTTTGAAAACACTTTAGGTTTATGGTCGCAAGATACTAATGATAATTTTAATTGGACAGTAAAATCAGGTAGTACACCTTCAAGTAATACAGGGCCTACTTCTGCTAATAATGGAACATATTATGTTTATATGGAATCTTCTTCACCTAATTATTCAACAAAAAGAGCAATATTAAACTCGCCTTGTTTTGATTTTAGTACAGAATCTCAAGCATCGTTAAGTTTTAAATATCATATGTATGGAGCTACAGCAATGGGTAATTTAAAATTAGAAGCAAGTACAAATAATGGCACAACTTGGACAACCATTTGGAGTAAATCTGGTAATCAAGGAAACGCTTGGTTAACGGCTAATGTAGATTTAGCAGCGTATTTAGGAGGAACTGTAAAATTCCGTTTTAACGGTGTAACAGGAACTACTTGGCAAGGAGATATGGCTATTGATGCTTTTTCTATTTCTGGAGGAGGAAATTCAGGAGCTTGTACAACAACTACTTTAACCATTACATTTGATGATTATCCTGCTGAATCTAGTTGGGATATAAAAGATAGTACTGGTACTGTTGTTTTTTCTGGCGGAACGTATGGTTCGCAAGCAAAACGATCAACAATTACTATTCCTAATTGTATAGATACAGGTTGTTATACTTTTAATATGAAAGATTCATATGGAGATGGTATGTGTTGTAGTTATGGTAATGGTTCGTACTCTTTAACCGATGATGCAACAGGAACTGTTTTAGCTTCAGGAGGTTCTTTTACCAATACCGATACTACTAATTTCTGTGTTGGAGGTGCTGCTATTTACGGAATTATAAATCCAACCAATACCGAATTACAAGCAGAAGTAGTTATGTATCCAAATCCTACAAAAGCGATTTTAAACGTTTCTTTACGTGATACACGTATGAAAACATATCAAATACTAAATACTATTGGTCAAACTGTTTTAGAAGGTAATATCGCAGATAAATCAATTGATGTTTCATCATTAAAAAATGGTGTGTATCTAATTAAATTTACTAGTGATAAAAAACAACTAATAAATAGATTTGTAAAAAAATAAAAAATTCGATAGTGTAAATTAAAAGCCTAAGTATTTCACTTAGGCTTTTTTAGTTTTATTTTACCATTAAATCCGCAAAGGTTTTAATTATATAATCTGAATTTATAATATAAATATCGTTATCTATATACTTGCAATTAGATAGGTTCACAGTTAAATTATCATTTACTATTGGGTTTTCTATTGTTTCAATTATTTCAGGTATTGTACTTTTATTTTGAGTACAACTTGATAATATTGTACAAAAAATGAGGAAGGTAAATATAGAAATTTGTTTCATATTTAATAGTTTTTGCTTATAGTTAAAGGTTTATATTCGTATTAAAATGATGTTATCGTGATATAAAACTGTTGTAAAATTAAATAACCCTTCTAAAAAATTAATATTTTAAAGTATTAATTCTTTAGAAGGGTTATAAGTTAGTTTTATTGTGTGTTTTAACTACTATAAAATCTATAGAAGTGTTGAAGGACAAACATACTCTGTTTTAGGTAAATTTGTTTCTTTTAAATCTTTAAAACCACCTCTAATATCGGTTACTTTTTCTACACCATTTGCTTTAAATATAGAAGCTGCAATTAGTGATCTATACCCACTTGCACAGTGTAAAAAGTATTCTTTA
>CAMZLT010000228.1 GCA_947311745.1 uncultured Flavobacteriaceae bacterium
ACACCTGCAAGACTTAAGGATGGTTTTATTAAGTGTAATTTTTTTTGAAATATTTTCGGATTAATACTTTCTATTAATTCAAAAGATAGCATACCGCCAAACCCCGTCATTTGTCTTTTTGCCAATTCATAATTTGAATGACTTTTCAAACCAGGATAATACACTTTTTTTATTTTGCTATGTTGTTCTAAAAACTCGGCAACTTCTTGTGCATTTGCATTGTGTTTTTCTATACGAACCGCTAAAGTCTTGATACTTCTTTCTAATAAATAGGAAATAAAATGACTTAAATTACCTCCTAAATTTTTACCAGTTTGGAATATTTTTTCTATAATGTTTTTATTGGAAACAACGATTCCTGCTAAAATATCGCTGTGTCCGCCTAAATATTTTGTTGCAGAATGTAGTACCACATCTATACCTAAATTAATTGGCTGTTGGTTAATTGGCGATGCAAATGTATTGTCAATAATACTAATTAAATTATATTGTTTGGCCAAATCTGCAATTGCTTGAATATCTACTATTTTTAAAAGCGGATTAGAAGGTGTTTCTAGATAAATTACTTTGGTATTTTCTTTTATTTTTGCTTTAAAATCAGAAATTAAATTTCCTTCCGTAAAGGAATATGAAATACCATATTTTTCTAAATCGTGTTCTACAAAATGAAAAGCTCCTCCATAAATATCTTTTTGCAAAACAATATGATCGCCTTTGTTTAAAAGAGCTAGTAATGTCGTGCTAATTGCAGCCATGCCAGAGGCGAAAGGCAAACCTGCTTCGGCATTTTCTAAACTGGCAATTTTTTTACCGATTACTTCTTGGTTTGGCGTGTTAAAATACCTAGGATAACGCAAAGTATCTTGATCTAAATAAGCATAAGAAGTAGCCATAAATATTGGTGAAACCGCTCCATTAAATTGCGTGTCTTTTATTTCGCCATTGTGTACACACTTGGTTTGTATCCTTTTTTTCACGTAAAATAGTGTTAGTGATGTTGTGCACGAATATACAATATTTTACAGTATTTTTATTTTTTTGTACAAAAAAATCGTAAGATGATGATTTATTTAAGGTTTGTCAATCTTTCCGAAAAGGTGTTTTTTTATATTTGACCAATGGTATTTTCTATAAAAAATATAAAATAAAATAGGATACAAAACAAAAACAGGAAAAAAAGCTTCCAAACTCAAATTAGGTTCGGATGTATCTATTAGTAAGGCATCTGTTTGAAAGACAACCCAATCTTGTGTAATGAATAATGCACCAACAATATTATTTGCAGCATGAAATCCTAAAGCTAATTCTGTACCTTCATCCATTAGTGTTATAATTCCTAAAAATAAACCTGTTCCGATATAGAAAATCATAATCATTGGTCCTATTTTATCTACTTCTGGATTTGCACCGTGCATTACGCCAAATAATATAGAGGTAAAAAATAACGGAAACCAACGATTTTTTACCAACATACCTATATGTTGCATCATATAACCTCTAAATAGTAATTCCTCTAAAGAAGTTTGTAACGGAATAAATAAAAAAGATACTAGTACTAATAGTATAAAAGGCACTGGTTTAAAATTCCAAATAAAAATATCAGGTTCGGAAAAATAACCAACGATTAGCATAATTACCGAAATTGTAAACCAAATAGTAAACGAAAAGAAAATGCGTTTCCAATCTATTTTTTTTCGGCTAGTAATAACACTTTTAATACTGCGATTGTGAATTGTTTTCACTACAAAAAACAACGTAACTAAACCAATAACAAAGGAAAGTAGCATTAAAAATAGATATAAATTTTTATCCATACCAACATGCATAAAATTGGTATTTGCTTCTATTTGATATTGATGCGTATCTTTAGTATAAAAAACGGCAACAATAGCTAGTGGTATAGAACCTAAAAATCCCCAACCAAGTATCGTAACGACTAAACCACCTAAAAAACTGAAAAAATTATTCTTTCCTTTATATGCTTGTTGTATAAAATTCATCGGTTTAGTTTAGTTGAATGCTTAAAATATCGTAATGCGATGCATTTGCTATTACTTTACCATTTTTAAGAACGATAAGTTGCGGTGATTGGTGCTCAATATTAAATTTAACAGCGATAGCGTTAGAAATTTCTCTAAATTTTAGCAAATCTAAATAGTAAAAATCAATATTTTTGGTTTTAGAATTATTTTCCGATTCAAATTGCTTTAAAACACCTCTACTAACACCACAGCGAGTACTATGTTTAAAAATTACAACGGTTTTATCTTTCGAATTTTTAAGGATTTCGTCTAACTGTATTTCGTTATTTAGGATAATCCAATTAAAATTGGAAATCGTTTTTGTTTCTTTAAATATATTTCCAAATAGTGCCATTGTTTTTTTTGAGCAAAAGTACAAAAAGAAAACTACACCATAAAACTGAAAAAAAGTCAGTATTTCACTAGAAAATAAAGACATTTTGTCATTTTTATTATTATTTATCATCAACGGAATACCTTTTGACTCTAACAAAATGTAATTTAAAACAAAGAAAGATGAATTTTAATAACTATACCATAAAAGCCCAAGAATCCGTACAAAAAGCACAACAAATTGCACAAGGTTACGGACAACAACAAATTGAAAATGCACATATTTTAAAAGCAATTTTTGAAGTTGACGAGAATGTTATTCCGTTTATTTTAAATAAATTAGGAATTAATGTACAACTATTTAGACAAACTTTAGACACTATTGTTTCTAGCTTTCCTAAAGTAGAAGGAGCAGATATTATGCTGTCTAGAAACGCTTCCAAAACATTAAACGAAGCAAGTATTATAGCAAAAAAAATGAAAGATGAATATGTTGCTATTGAGCATTTAATCCTTGCTATGTTAAAAGTAAAAGATGCAACAGCACAATTGTTAAAAGATAACGGAATTAACGAAAAAGATCTAAATCAAGCAATTACCGAATTGCGAAATGGCAGCAGAGTTACCTCACAAAGTCAAGAGGAAACCTACAATTCACTTAACAAATATGCTAAAAACCTAAATAAACTTGCCAACGAAGGAAAATTAGATCCTGTAATTGGACGTGATGAGGAAATCCGTAGAATTTTACAAATCTTATCTCGTCGCTCTAAAAATAATCCGATTTTAATCGGAGAACCAGGAACAGGAAAAACAGCAATTGCCGAAGGATTAGCACACCGAATTGTAAAAGGCGATGTACCTGAAAATCTACAAGATAAAACCTTATTTTCTTTAGATATGGGAGCGTTAATCGCTGGAGCAAAATACAAAGGTGAGTTTGAAGAACGTTTAAAAGCTGTGGTAAAAGAAGTAACCTCATCCGAAGGACAAATACTTCTATTTATTGACGAAATACACACTTTAGTTGGAGCTGGAGGAGGTCAAGGTGCAATGGATGCTGCTAACATTTTAAAACCTGCTCTTGCTCGTGGCGAACTTCGTGCAATCGGAGCAACAACATTAGACGAATATCAAAAATATTTTGAAAAAGACAAAGCTCTAGAAAGACGTTTCCAAAAAGTAATGGTAGATGAACCAGATACCGAAAGTGCCATTACCATCTTACGTGGAATTAAAGAAAAATACGAAACACACCACAAAGTAGAAATTAAAGATAGTGCAATTATTTCGTGTGTGGAATTGTCGCAACGCTATATTACCGATCGTTTTTTACCAGATAAAGCCATCGATTTAATGGACGAAGCTGCTGCAAAAATACGAATGGAAATTAATTCTAAACCAGAGGATTTAGATAGATTAGACCGTAAAATAATGCAGTTAGAAATTGAAATTGAAGCCATAAAACGCGAAAATGACAAGAAAAAACTAGAACATCTTAAAAAGGAATTGGCAAACCTTAAAGAAGAACGAGAAAGTATTTATGCAAAATGGAAACGTGAAAAAGATTTAATTGAAGACATTCAACATACCAAAGAAAATATCGAAAAACTAAAAACAGATGCCGAACGTGCAACACGTGAAGGTAATTACGAACTTGTTGCTGAAATTAGATACGGAAAAATTAAACAACAAGAGGAAAAATTACAAAATCTACAAACAGAATTTGAAAAATTTGTAGAAGACCCATTAATTAAGGAAGTAGTTACTAGCGATGATATAGCAGAAGTTGTTGCAAAATGGACAGGTATTCCTGTGCAAAAAATGCTACAAAGCGAACGTGAAAAATTACTTCACTTAGAAAACGAATTACACAAACGTGTAGTTGGTCAAAATGAAGCAATTCAAGCAATTTCTGATGCCGTAAGACGTTCACGTGCAGGATTACAAAGTACACAAAAACCTTTAGGATCGTTCTTATTTTTAGGTACAACAGGTGTCGGAAAAACCGAACTTGCTAAAGCACTTGCCGAATATCTTTTTGATGACGAAAGTGCCATGACTCGTATTGATATGAGCGAATACCAAGAACGCCATTCTGTTAGTAGATTAGTCGGAGCTCCTCCAGGATATGTTGGTTATGATGAAGGCGGACAACTTACCGAAGCTGTAAGACGCAAACCATATTCTGTTGTATTGCTTGACGAAATTGAAAAAGCACATCCTGATACTTTTAATATCCTATTGCAAGTTTTAGACGAAGGTCGTTTAACCGATAATAAAGGTAGAGTTGCTGATTTTAGAAACACTATTATTATAATGACTTCCAATATGGGAGCAGAAATTATTCAAGATAAATTAGAAGGCTTGGATATGAATAAACGAAATGAAGTTCTTGAAGAAACAAAAACATTGGTAATCGGACAACTTAAAAAAAGAGTACGTCCAGAATTTATAAATCGTATTGACGAGATAATTATGTTTACTCCTTTAAATAAAGAGGAAGTTACTAAAATTGTAAAATTGCAAATTAACGGACTTGCAAAAATGTTACAAAAACAAGGTGTAACATTCTCGGCAACCGAAAATGCAATAAAAGCACTTGCCGATAAAGGATACGATCCGCAATATGGAGCAAGACCAATTAAAAGAGTTATTCAACGAGAAGTACTAAACGAATTGTCAAAAGAAATTCTTGCAGGTAAAATAACTGCTGAAAGTAGTATTTTACTAGATTTTGAAACAAATAAATTTGTTTTTGAAAACCATTAACCCACAAAATTCACCACTATATTATTATTTTTAGTTGAAATACAGTAAATAAAACTGTTAAATCCGTATTATACAATTTAATAACACCCAAATTTGAGGGAGTTTGAAATTATCTTTATTCATCTGCTACATTTCAAAACCCTTGAAATATTAAGGTATTCCTAAGGATTTTAAAATTTCACATCTAAACAAATCTAATTCCATGAATTTTTGCGGTTAAACTTTAAATAAATTACCTAAAAATAATTGTAAACGAGAAATTTTAAAAATTTCTCGTTTTTTTATTTTCGACAAAAAAACACAAAATTTCTTTTTTAGTTCAATATTTTTAAGATATTTGCAACATTATTTACAAAAAACAAAACATTTTTAACGTATGAAATTACATCTATTACATAAAAAGAACGCAAAAAAGTTATTTTCTTGGTGTAAAAAGTAGGTTAAAAACTATATAAAAGACATAAAAAAAGCGTTCAATTTCTTGAACGCTTTTTTTTGTCTTTTTTTTTGAAAAATCTATTAAAATCAAAAAAATGACTATTGATAAGTAAACATATCAAAATCAGATTTTTACATTTTCGCTAACTAGCGAACAGGAATTCTATTGCTTAATTTTAATTTAACTTATTGAAAATCAATAAAATAAATTTATTTTTTTCTTGTTTAATTAAAAAAGTGCTCTATCTTTGCAGCGTTCTAATTATAGAATACATTACTTGTAAAGAAAAGTAATTCCTATTTTATAGTTAAGCAAAAAAATAAAATTAATTAAAAACAAAGCAAAATGACAAAAGTTACAAATACTTACGGAAATGCTCGACTAGATTCAAAATCTATAAAGAGTCTGCTTTGGATATCCATACCTCAGTAAAAAAATAACTGAAACTATGACAAATCCGAAGCACTAAAAAATGTTTCGGATTTTTTTTATGTACAATTTTACCTAAAATTTACTTTTCGGAACATTTTAATAACAAACTAAAAACTATTAAAATGGGAAAAAAATTAAGTGGAAAAGACCTAATCAAGATAGGATTTCCAAAAAGCAATAGTCTTAATATAACTTTAGGACAAATAAATAGATATCAAAAAAAACGTAAAAAGGTACAAATATTAACAGATGCAAAAAAAGTATTAGAAAACCCTGAATCTTTCAAAGGAAATGCCATTTGGGGAAAAATTGCAGAAAGTTTGTGCAATCCTGTAGAACTAAAAAAGCATAAATTAAAAAGTGTCCGAGCTCCGTTTCAAATTTATGGCGAAAATGAAATTGAGGAACAAGCAAAGTTTCAATTATACGATGCCTTAAAATTACCAATAGCAGTACAAGGTGCTTTAATGCCAGATGCACATGCAGGTTATGGATTACCAATTGGTAGTGTTTTAGCTACTGATAATGCTGTGATTCCGTATGGTGTTGGTGTGGATATTGGATGTAGAATGAGTTTATGCGTGTATCCAATTCCTGTTTCTTATTTAAAAGGGAAAAAGCAACAGTTGCTAAATATTTTGAGTGAGCATACAAAATTTGGCATGTATGAAACACATAAAATAAAAGGAGATAGTGAAATCTTTGAACGTTCTTTATTTAATGAAATTCCGTTATTAAAACGATTAAAATCAAAAGCATACCAACAATTAGGAACTTCTGGAGGCGGAAACCATTTTGTAGAATTTGGTATTATTACAATTACCGATCAAAATAATGAATTTGGTTTGCCTTTAGGTCAGTTTTTAGGAGTTTTGGCACACAGTGGCTCTAGAGGATTAGGTGCAAATATTGCAAAGCACTATACTTATTTGGCAACTAAGCAAACACCTTTGCCAAAAAATGTGCAACAGTTAGCATGGTTGGATTTAAATACACATGATGGGCAAGAGTATTGGTTAGCAATGAATCTTGCTGGTGATTATGCTAAAGCGTGTCATGATGATATTCATAAACGAATTTCAAAATTATTAGGCGAAAAATGGCTTGCTAAAATTGAAAACCATCACAATTTTGCTTGGAAAGAAATCATAAACGGAAAAGAAGTTATTGTACATCGAAAAGGTGCAACTCCTGCTAAAAAAGGAGAATTAGGAATTATACCTGCATCAATGACAAGTACTGGTTTTATAGTGAGAGGTCTTGGTAATACAAATAGTTTAAATTCTGCTTCGCATGGTGCAGGAAGGTTGTATTCTCGTAGAAAGTGTAAACAATTATTCACAAATAGTGAGATAAAAAAAGAATTAAAAAAACAAGAAGTTTCGTTGATTGGAGGAGGTGTTGATGAAGCTCCGATGGCGTACAAAAACATTAAAAATGTAATGGCTAATCAATTGGAATTAGTTGAGGTTGTCGGAACTTTTCAACCAAAAGTTGTGCGAATGGATAAATGATATAAAAAGAAAAAAAATGAAAACAAAAAGAATTATACAAATAACCGCTGGTCGTGGTCCAAATGAATGTACGCAAGTTGTAGCTAAAATTTTAAAAATATTTTTGAAAGAATTAGCTCCTGAAATAATCGAATACACTATTTTAAATCGTGTAAACGGTTATGAAAATGGTACAATTCAAACTATAACGATTCAGTTAGAAGGTACGCATATCGATCAATTTTTAAAAAACTGGATTGGTACTATTTTATGGATTGGCACAAGCACTTTCCGTAAAAATAACAAACGAAAAAATTGGTTCATTGCCATTTTTGAAATTACAAATACCGTTTTATTTACAATAAATACAAACAAATTTATATTTCAAACAATGCGTAGCAGTGGTGCTGGAGGACAACACGTAAACAAAGTAAGTTCTGCAGTTAGAGCAATTTGTCCGATTACAGGATTATCCGTAACCGTACAAGATACACGTTCGCAACATCAAAATAAAAAAATAGCAATAGAACGATTGGTTTCTAAATTAGAAAACTATCAAATGGAGCTATTAAAAAAAGATACAAAGAACGAATGGCAGAACCTTTTAAATGTTCAAAGAGGAAATCCGATACGAACGTTTAAAGGTTCTGATTTTAAAAAAAATACAAAAATAAAAACCTATAAAAAACAACGCAATTTACTAAAACAAGAATTGCGAAATTTTTAAAAAATAATAAAATGGAAAATACATTAGATAAATATTTATTTCAAGCAATAGATGCCTATCCATATAATTTAGAGGAAACTATCGAATCGCTAAATTATGCTTTGTCTTATAATCCAAAAAGCACTAAAGCCTTATGTTTAATGGGACAACTATATGCAAATCAATTAAAAGATTACGAAACAGCAAAAGCATATTTTCAAGAAGCACTCTCTATAAACATCTACGCTTTAGATGTTTACGAACACTATATAAATGTGTTATTATGGAATTCTGATTTAGAGGAAGCTGAAAAATTAATTCGATTTGCTTTAAAAATTAAAGGTATAGATAAAGCTGTTTTATTGGTGAAAAATGCTCAAATATTCGAACAAAAACAGCATTATAAAAGTGCATTAAAAGAATTAAAAAAAGCAAAGCAATTTACCTATAATAATGAATTTATGGAAGTTATTAATGAGGAAAAAACACGAATTAAAAGCAAAATGAAACCTGCTAAAAAGAAATCTAACAAAAAACGAAAATCAAAGAAAAAATGAGATGAAAAGGATGAGGTTTTAATATAATTATCATAATGACCAAAAGTTATAACTAAAAGTCATTATGATAATTAATTCTTAACAACTTTTCATAATTTACACCTAAAAATGGTATTATTTACAATTTTTATAACTACCCTTTTTTAAAACCTTGCATTGACAATAAAAAGGATTTGTTAAACTATTTTGTATTGCTTAATGGTATTGCGTATATTTGCACTCAATTTACATAAAATGAATACAGATAAAATTATTGAAATAGCCAAATCTTGGACAACCGATGTTTTTGATGCAGAAACACAAAATAAAGTATCGGAATTAATACAAAAAAACGATCAAAATTTAATTGAAAGTTTTTATAAAAATTTAGCTTTTGGTACTGGAGGAATGCGTGGCATTATGGGTGTCGGAACTAACCGAATTAATAAATACACGCTTGGTAAAAATACACAAGGTTTAAGTAATTATTTACATCAATATTTTAAAAAAGAAGCATTAAGTGTTGCTATTGCTTACGATTGCAGACATAATTCTAAAGAATTTGCAAAAGAAGTAGCCAATGTTTTTACGGCAAACAATATTAAAGTATATTTATTTGAAAATTTACGCCCTACTCCTGAACTTTCCTTTGCTGTTAGGCACTTAAACTGTAATGCAGGAATCGTATTGACAGCATCGCATAATCCACCAGAATACAATGGTTACAAGGTATATTTTAATGATGGAGCTCAAATTGTTCCGCCGCAAGACGAAGCAATTATTACCGAAATCAATAACGTAGCTTTTGAGGAAATAAATTTTAAAGCAAACGATAGTCTAATCACTTATATTGGTGATGAGGTAGATAATGCTTTCATAAAAGCAAGTATTGCAAACGGAACTTTTGAAGCAAAAAGTCGTGATAAAGTTAAAATTGTATTCACTTCTTTACACGGAACATCTATAACTATAATCCCTAAAGCATTAGAACAAGCAGGTTTTACTAACGTGCATATTGTAACAGAACAACAAGAACCTAATGGCGATTTTCCTACGGTTGCATCGCCAAACCCAGAGGAACCAGCTGCTCTAAAAATGGCAACAGATTTAGCAGATAAAATTAATGCAGATATTGTAATTGGTACAGATCCTGATTGCGATAGAATCGGAATTGCAGTACGCAATTTAAACGGAAAAATGACTTTACTAAACGGTAATCAAACCATGAGTATGATGACCAATTTTTTAATTAAACAATGGCAAAAACAAGGTAAATTAAACGGAAAACAATTTGTTGGTTCAACTATTGTATCAACTTATTTAGTAAATAAAATAGCTAGTAGCTATGGCGTAGAAACCAAAGTAAGTTTAACAGGTTTTAAATGGATTGCTAAAATGATTCGTGATTATGAAAATCTAGATTTTATCGGTGGTGGTGAGGAAAGTTTTGGGTATATGGTTGGTGATTTTGTGCGTGATAAAGATGCTGTAACAGCAACTTTACTTGCCTGTGAGATATTTGCTGCTGCAAAAGATAACAATACTTCTTTTTATGAGGAATTAATCCAACTTTACTTAAAACATAATTACTATAAAGAGCATCTAATTTCTATTGTAAAAAAAGGAATTTCAGGAGCAGAGCAAATTAAAGAAATGATGGTAAATTATCGTAAAAATCCTTTGGAATTTATCGATGGTGAAAAAGTAAAATATTTATACGATTACCAATCCTCTATTAAAAAAGATTTGTTATCTAATACACAAGAAACAATTTCTGTCCCCAAATCAAATGTACTAATTTACGAAACCGAAAACGGAACAAAAGTAGCCGTAAGACCTAGCGGAACAGAGCCAAAAATTAAATTTTACATCAGTGTGAACCAAGCACTAAAAAATATTGAAAATTTAACCGAAGTAGAAACAGAAGTAACCGAAAAAATTAACCGAATAACTAAAGAAATTAACGCATAAATTATATGGATTACTTTAAAAAAATTATTAAATATGCTATTCCGTATAAAAAATATGGATACCTAAATATTCTATTTAATATACTATATGCTTTATTTTCTACCTTGTCGTTTTTGGTATTAATGCCTTTATTACAAGTGATTTTTAATCCTGAAAAAGCAATTACAATAACATCAAAACCTGTCTATCAAGGTATTGGTAAGGTAATGGCTTATTTTAAAGAAAGTATGGGATACTATATTCATCAGGTAGCAGGAGAGGACAAGTCTAAAGCTTTAATGATTGTTATTGCTTTGGTGATATTTACTTTTTTCTTTAAAAATATTTTTAATTATTTAGCCATGTATTTCATTACCTTTTTGCGAAATGGTGTGCTTAAAGATGTGCGAAATGATTTATATAAAAAAGTAGTAGAATTACCAATTTCGTATTTTTCAGAAAAAAGAAAAGGCGATATTATGGCTAGAATCGGAACGGATGTTTTGGAAATTCAGCATTCGTTTTTATCTATTTTAGAAATGGTTATACGAGAACCGCTTACTATAATTTTTACTATAGTAGCAATGCTTATGATTAGTCTAAAACTTACGATTTTTGTATTTATTTTTATTCCTATTTCTGGATTTTTAATATCCTTAGTAGGAAAAAATTTAAAGAAAAAATCCGATAGAGTACAAAAAGAGCAAGGTTTTTTTCTGTCTTTAATAGAGGAAACACTTGGTGGTTTAAAAATAATAAAGGCTTTTAATGCTGAAAATACTTTTACCAATAAATTTAAAGAATCCACATCTCGTTTTTTTAAGTTTTCAAATGCTCTTTTAAATCGTACCAATCTTGCAAGTCCAACAAGTGAATTTTTAGGAATTACCGTAATTGCCATTTTGTTATATTATGGAGGAAATTTAGTACTAATCGAAAAATCGTTAGATGGTGAGGATTTTATAGCATATATGGGTTTAGCTTACAATATTCTAACTCCTGCAAAAGCAATTTCAAAAGCTAGTTATCGTGTTAAAAAAGGAAACGCTGCTGCGGAAAGAGTTCTAGAAATTTTAGAAACCGATAATCCGTTAAAAGATGTTGAAAATGCGGTTGAATTAGAAGCTTTTAATGAGCAAATTAATTTCAAAAACATCTCCTTTAAATACGAGGATGATTATGTTTTAGAGAATTTTAATCTAACCGTTCCGAAAGGAAAAACAGTTGCTTTAGTAGGACAGTCAGGTAGTGGAAAATCTACATTAGCAAATCTTATTACGCGTTTTTACGATGTAAATAAAGGCGAAATAACCATTGATAATCACAATATTAAAAAAGTTACTAAAAAATCTTTACGGAATTTATTAGGTATTGTAACACAAGACGCGGTACTTTTTCACGATTCTATTGCTAGTAATATCGCTTTCGGAAAAAATGCAAGCAAAGAGGAAATTATAAATGCCGCAAAAATTGCCAATGCACACGATTTTATTGTAGATTTACCTAATGGCTACGATACCAATATTGGCGATAGCGGAAATAAATTATCTGGAGGTCAAAAGCAACGAATTTCTATTGCTCGTGCAGTGCTTAAAAATCCACCAATTATGATTTTAGACGAAGCAACCTCAGCTTTAGATACCGAATCGGAAAAGGCAGTACAAATAGCACTTGAAAAAATGATGGAAAACCGAACTTCAATTGTTATTGCACATCGTTTATCAACTATTCAGAAAGCAGATAAGATTATTGTTATGCAAAAAGGAAAAATTGTAGAACAAGGAAACCATAAAGAACTTATTGCTAAAAATGGTGTGTACTATAATTTGGTAAATATGCAATCTTTGGAAGGATAGGTGGAGTTATGAGTTATGAGTTAGGAATTATAAGTTAGGAATTAGGAATGAAAAACCGCATACTGCATACTGAACACTGAATACTGCATACTAAAAATAAAAAGTATATGAAAAAAAGCACTGGAAACCTTGATGTACTAAAACGTATAGTAACTTTTCCGTTTGTGTTAATAATTAGGTTTTATCAAGTTGCAATTTCACCATATACTCCAGCTAGTTGTCGATTTGAACCAACTTGTTCGCATTATTCGGTTGAAGCACTGCAAAAACACGGTTTATTTAAAGGCTCTTGGCTTGCTATAAAACGAATTACAAGTTGCCATCCTTGGGGAAAAAGTGGCTATGATCCTGTTCCGTAACAAGTTTAATATAATTTTAAAATTGAAAATAAAAAATAGTTTTACCTTTACCAAAATAAAAAATAAAAAATGATAGCACTTAGTATAGATTGGAATCCATCACCTGAACTTTTTAAAATTTTCGGATTTCCTATTCGTTATTATGGATTAATGTTTGTAATAGCTTTTACTTTAGGTATTTACATCTTAAAAAAAATATATAAAAACGAAAATGTAAACGAAGAATATGTAGATTCCATTTTTATTTGGGTGGTTATCGGAACTATTTTCGGAGCACGATTTGGCGAAGTTTTCTTTTATAGTTGGGACTCCTTTAAACACAGACCATTTTTAGAAATTATATTACCAATCCAATTAGAACCGTTTAAAATTGTAGGTTTTCAAGGATTAGCAAGTCATGGAGCAGCAATTGGTGTTATTTTAACGATGTTTTTCTATACTAGAAAATACAAATACAAACCAATAATGTGGATTTTAGATCGAATTGTAATTCCTGTTGCATCAGGAGCTATTTTTGTGCGATTAGGAAATTTAATGAATTCCGAAATTGTAGGAAAACCAACAAATTCTGATTACGGTTTTCGTTTTTTTAGACATCATTTTAGAAATTCCGATGCCATACGAATAACTGGCAAAAACGATGTTAACGAAGCGTTTAATCTGATAGAAAACGGTACAAATTTTAAAAAATTCTATAATATGGTTCCATTACGACATCCAGCTCAATTATACGAGTCGATGAGTTATGTAATTGTATTTTTACTACTTTGGTTTGTCTATTGGAAAACGGATAAAAAAGATAAAACAGGATATATTTTTGGACTTTTTATGGTTTTACTTTGGACAGTTCGGTTTTTTGTAGAATTCTTTAAGGCATCACAAGGAGGAATTGAAAGTACATTTAATTTAGGATTAAGTACTGGTCAATTATTATCCATTCCGATGGTTATGGTTGGTTTGTATTTTATGTTTAGACCTTCAAAAAAAGTAGTCTAATTTATTATTTTAACTATATTAGCATATCAAAGAAGAATTTCACAATATTGAAAACATACATTTTAGCAAAAATAAATCTGCTAAAAAGGGTTGCGTAATTGCGTTACTAATTTTTATGACTTTATTATTAATTGGATTTTCAGTTTGTAATTCTATTAATTTACGATATTAAGATATGAAAAACATTCAAAAAAATGTAAAAATACTTATAGGAGTTAATTTATTTTTTATATTAATTTCCTTTTTTGGTCAAGGAGGAGGAGCTTTTGTAGCAGTACCACTTTTAGCTTTGATTAACGTAATAACTAGTATTGCAGGATTTAGTAAAAAAGATAAAAAATTAGGCACAGCTGCATTAATTTTACTTTTTATAGGACCGATTATAGGGTTTTCGGTTTGTTTATCCGTTTTAGAATTGAATTTACACTAGTTTTTTATCTTGAAGGAGCAATAGCGTACAACAATACTTTTTTATTTGTTTTTAAAATAGTATCCAAGCTATCTAAAAAATTGATGGAAACTGTTGGGCAACCAAAGCTTGTTCCGATTACTTTTGGATATACACTTTGATCTGGGACACCAGACCAAGCATGTAAAACTACTACTCGTTTTCGCATATTACTATTCGTTTTTTCTAAACCATTTAACCAGTATTTATAATGTTTCCCCCATTTGCTATACACACGTTCAGAAACAAGTGAAAAACCTAATGACGAACAATGACTTTCATTTGTGTTGCTAAAGACTGTTGCAAACATCGGATTATTTTTTCCTTTTCCGTCGCCATGACATACCAATCCTTTTTTTATAATTTTATTTTTTTTCAAATCCATCACAAAAAAACGATTCAAACCACTATGTAAAGAATAATCAATCATAAATGCAACATCTTGATTGTAATGATGTTTTGCTGCATATTTTTTTATGGTTAAAATTTCTTTTTTATAATCTTTTGCCGATTTTATATGTACTTTTTGTTTTGCACAAGTTGCTAAAAGTAATAGAGAAAATAGAATTAATATTCGCATAAGATCATTAATTTGGTGCTAAAATTAAAATACCATTACTGCAAATCTCATACATTTTTTAAATACAAAAGTGTTATAAGAATTACAAACCTCTCTATAGTTTTTTATTGTATGAAGTAGGCTTAATTTTGTTTTCCTTTTTATACTTTTCTACTGTATGTTTGGCATCGATTAGTTTATTATATTCACAGTTCATCTGTACAAAACCATTTTTAGGATCCCATGTCCAAACTTTATCTAGACTCGGAGGTGGTGAAGGTGGGTTTTGAGAAACAGTTACATCTATAAACGGATTATCTTTTTTATTATTTTCTTTTAAAGAGTCGTTAGTATGTTTTTTTGTTTTAATATCTTTTTTAATTATTTTCTTTACGGTATTAATTATTTCCTTTTCAGTATTTGCGTTATTGATTAAATAATCAAAAGTAATATCATTTTTAACTTTTTTCCTAAAAAACAATTCGAAACTTCCGTTTTTTATGTTTCCAATCCATTTGTTTGACCCTGCATTTCCACGCATAGTAACAAAAATTCTAGAATACTTAGTGATTCTACTATCTATAATTTTAATACTTTTTTTGCCTTTTAATATTTCTGATTTACCCGAGGAAACACTTTCTGTTTTTGGATTTGGATTATACCAAGCAGAACCAACTAAACATAATACTTGACCTTTTTTCTTAGAAAATCCCTCCATTGCACGACCAATTACATAGCAAGGTTTAGAGGCTTTCATTGCAAAGCCATTAATTGATGATGCAGTTAAAAAATCTCCAACTTTTATCTCTCCGTTTTCATTGGTAACATTCACGAGTACCCTTCCTGCTAAGGCTACAGGTATCCCTTCTTTTGGACTGTTAATAAATAAAGAAGGAGAAGTTGAATGTACACCAACTACTAAATCAGCATTTTTTTTATTACTCACTTCACAAACATTACCATCCTTATCCATTGCAATTAAATCACCTGCAACAGAGTGTCCTTTTATAGGGAAAAACTCTGCAACGTCTCCAATTTGTGCATTTGATTGAGCAAAAATATGTCCTTCAGAATAAATACTTCCTGCTAAAAAACCTGGCGTACTAAAATCAATCCCATCATTAAGCAGTTTAAAATCATAGGCATTGTAAGATGCACTTCCATTCGAAGTATCTTCCATTCCTACTATTCTAAATTGAATCCATTGAGCAGAATTTACACCAGCTAAATTATTTGAAACTGAAGTAATAGCAGTACTACCTAAATTAGAGTCCCAACCATTTTGGTTAAGATTACTTGAGCAACCTACAGGATTTGTCCCTCCAATTGATCCATTATACCCATTTGAAGCCCAACTACTAACAACACTAAAATTACCATCATTATTGCTATCCCATTCTAAAAAAGTACCATCCCAACCACTTTCAGTAGTTGAAGAATGGTTTAATTCAACTCGTAATGCAGTAGTATTAATATTTGCAGGCAACCATATATAGGGAGAAACTATTGCTTGAAAATTTCTGCTTCCAGCAGTATCGTAAGATAAAAAAGTACTATTTACAGACCAATTACCCGAACCACAAAAATTACTTAGCAAATTCCAATAATTATCAAAACCAAAATTAATATGATAAATTTCTACATCATTTAGGTTTACACCAGTTGGTGCTGTAGGGTTTCCTACTTTTAAATAACTAGTTACTTTAACACCTTTAGCAGCATGAATTTCCATTTCATCATCAATTGGTTCGTCTATGTAAACAAAGTTAGCGTCTCCAAAATTTATTCTAGACTGTGTTCCATATGCTCCTATACCAATTAGTCGCATAACCTTATCATCTGTCGCCTGAATTGTTAGTTTATGAGTTGGGGTTGTTGTACCTATTCCCATTTGAGCGAAATTGAATAAATTACATAAAATTAATCCCATGAATAAAAGTAATTTTTTTTTCATAATTGTATTTTTTTATGGTTACTTAACAAATATATGAAATAAAATAGAATATACAAATATTTATAGCTGAAAGGCTTTCATAATTAATCTTTTAATTACACCTATAAATCCAAAAAAGTATTTTTACTACAAAGCTCATCTGCACGTCATTCTTGGCAATATTCGTTTTTCAATACGTACTACAACTAACGCTATGTTTGTATGTTCAGAACTATGCTACACCAATACTAACATATATTTTAGCTTTTTGTAATGAAATTTTTTGCGAATTTATGGCTATATAAAATATGCCATAGTAGTATATTTTACAGTAATTTTCAAAATGTAAGAAGTTTTATAAGATACTTATATTTTGTTACACCCTTTGTTTTATTGTTTTACTTCTTTTTTTTCTCGTTAAAGAGTGGTTTTGTATATTGATTATACAATTCAAATAAATATTCAATTCTTGAACTTTCATTTGGAAACACTTGTGGTCTATAACATAAATCTACTGCCTTATCTAATTCTTGATGTGCTTTTGCTAATTTTGGCGGCATAGTAAGTGGATGATACAAATCTGCTAAACTACTTTTTGGAAACTCTTTTCTTACATCTAGTACTTTTTGTGCTTTTTCTTCTACTTTCTTTTTGTTTTTTTCGCTTACTTCTTTTGCCCAAGGAAAATTATTATAAACTACAGAACTTGAATAGCGATAATCACTTTTTAAGCGACCTGCAACATAACGCATCCAAGTCATATGCATTGATGAAGTTAATATTCCAAAATCATA
>CAMZLT010000229.1 GCA_947311745.1 uncultured Flavobacteriaceae bacterium
CATCAATTATCGAAAAAACAGGAGCAACTTCTATGAAAGATATGGGTAAAGTTATGGGGATGGCATCTAAAGAACTAGCAGGAAAAGCCGATGGTAAAGCTATTTCTAATGTAGTAAAAGAATTGTTGGGGTAAATGAATTTTAGAAAATATAAATTCACCTATCAACTGTTTAATTTGTTTAAACGAAAGCAGTTAAAATATAATATTCCATATTATAAAAAATACGGATTAAACAAAAAATACTTTTCATCAATATCTAGTGAAGATTTTGTAAATATAGATTCTCCTCTAAATTTATACGATTCAATAGATTCTAATGACGAAATATCTAAAAATCCTAATTTTGATTCTTTAAAGAATAGTGTAAAAACAAGTGTGCTTGATTGGTCTAAAAAAGGATATGTTATTTTAGAAAATTTCTTTACAGAACAAGAAATTGATTTATGTAACAAAGAGATTGAAAAATTTTTGAAAGAAGGTAAGGTAAAGTTTAAATATAATAGTAAAATTATGTTTGCATTTCGCCAATCTAAAATTTTAAAAAGTATGGGTAATGATAAGCGATTGCTTAAAATTTTAAGCATGCTTATGAATAAAAAAGTTAATCTCTTTCAAAGTATTAATTTTATTAAAGGGAGTCAACAACGAACACATTCCGATTCAATACACATGACAACTTTTCCGTATGGAAATCTTATAGCCGTTTGGGTCGCTTTAGAGGATATTGATAGTACGGTTGGACCATTACATTATTATCCGGGTTCACATAAATTACCATACGTGCTAAATAGAGATTATGATAATGTTGGTTCAAAATTTAAATTAGGGAATAAAACGTATGCTGATTATGAGGATCAAATTGAAAAGATTGTTGGTGAAAATAATTTAAAAAAGAAAGTTTTTTTAGCAAAAAAAGGAGATGTTTTGATTTGGCATGCAAATCTTTTACATGGTGGTGAAAAGGTGATAAATACGCATGGAACTAGAAAAAGTATGGTGTTTCATTATTATACAAATGATGCAATATGTTTTCATGAAATAACGCAACGTCCAACATTAAAAATGTATACCAAATAAATTAAAAACATTTATGTTAATTTGATAAAAACTAATCACCACATCCACCACAAGAACTACAACTGCTACACGAACTGCATGAACTGCATGAACTACATGATGTGTCATAATGGTTTCCAGTAGAAGAATTTTTAATAATATGTCGTACTAACGGAATAAACGCAGTAGAAAGAGCATAGACACCAATTAAAAAATAATTCCAATCTGAATTTTCTAATTTTTTAGCACCTGTAATGATTTTGTCTTTATAATATTTTGGAATGGTAGTTTTTACCATTAAAAAAGTTAATTGATGTAAATGAAAAATTATGATTATAGCTAGAATAAAAAGAATTACTGCTATTATTGTAATTGGTTTCCCTCTAAAATATCCTGTGAGTAACCGTAAAAGACCATACTCAAAAAGAAAACCCAAAACAAAAAAATTGAAGTAATATAAAATAGAAAATTTTTTAGATTTTATAATATGTTTTTGCAATGCATCTAAACTGCTTGTTATGTTTGTAAAAACGGGTTTTGTAATTAATTGGCGTAATAATGATGGATAAAATGTTTTGCCAATTTCTTTTGAAGTATTAATTACTTGCTCTTGTTCAATAGTGTACTGCTTTTCTGTTTTTCTATTAAAATCCAAATGTTTCGTTTCGTAAGTAACAATGGTACGATTATTAATTAATGTGCTTACAACACCATGAATAGAATTGGCAATGTTTTGCGTTTTTAAATAGACCATTTCTATAGGTTCTAAATTAAAAATAAAACTATTTTTATCAAATTTATTTAGAATATTTTTTAGAACAAGTCTATTTATTATTTTTAACAATATAAAAACAATAAAGATAGCTATAAGGTAACTTTTCATAAAAAACGGATTTTTTATAGAAAGATAAATAGGTTTCATTAACTCTAACAAAGGAATTGTAATAACTGCAAAAAAAAGTAAACTTAATAAGATAAACGTTCGTAATTTTATCGGTGCTTTGGGTAGGTTTAAACTATCAAAAATAGTATTCTTATCCCAAATATCTGTTGGTTGGTTACCAAAAGTACTGCGATATAGATTTTTAGTTTTTGTTTTGGCTTCTTTAAATTTATTAAATTCCGTTTTGTTACGTGTTGACGGAATATGTTGAATTTTTTTCTTTAATAAAGTGCAAAAAACATTATACGATTTTGTAAATATTAAATGTTGGTGCCACACAATATCTACAATTTCCGAAGGCGATACCATTACATCATTTGTGGCAGCCAAATACATAAATTTTTTGTATTCTAAAATGGCTTTGATGGTAAAATTTTTAGTCCAATAGTTTTCTTTAGCTAATCTGGTTGCAAAATCATAGTCACCTGTTTCTTGTGTATCAAATTTAAATTCTGTTATTTCTTTCCAAAGTAATTTATCCATTATGTATGTTTATCTAAATTTTAAAGCACTTAAACTTGCGATAGAATCGCATATTTTAACTTGTAGAATCGCATTTTTATCTTTCGAATAATAATCAATATGGTATTTTCGGCAAGGTTTGTTTTTTGTTTGACTTTTTGAAAAATCAATATTTCCTTCCAATAAAATAGTATTGATAAACGTGCTATCTATTGTTTTAGTAGCTATTTGTTTTTGTAATGCAGCAGAATATTCTATATTTTTTTCGCGAATTATTTTTAAAACACGTTCGTTAGGAAACCAAGTACATTTTGATTTTTTTTTGTTTAGTGTAAAATTTAAAATTAGCAATCCGATGGCTAATCCGATACCGAAAAATTTAAAACGGTATAGTAAGTCTTTATCAATTTTCATTAAATTGGGTTTAAAATAATAGTAAGTTTAAATCTCTAAAAGGTAAGTCAAACCATTGCGAAACGGTTTTGTTTGTAGATATTCCTCGGTAAAAATACAAGCCTTTTTGTAGGCTTTTATCGAAACGTATGGCGTTTTCAATTCCTCCTTCTTCTGCAATATTTAATAAATACGGAGTTAAAATATTGCTAATAGAAAAGGTTGCTGTTCGCGAATATCTTGACGGAATATTTGGTACACAATAATGGATAACATCGTTTTTAATAAAAGTAGGGTTGCTATGTGTGGTAACTTCGGAAGTTTCAAAACATCCACCACGATCAATACTTACATCTACAATTACCGAACCTGGTTTCATTTGTTCCACCATATTCTCGGTAACTATAATTGGTGTTCGGTCTTTTCCTCGTAAAGCTCCGATAGCAACATCGCAACGCATTAGTGCTTTTTGTAAATATTTTGGTTGTAACGTTGAGGTATAAACCGATTGCCCTAAAACTTGTTGAATTCTACGTAATTTAGATAAGGAATTATCAAATATTTTAATATTTGCACCAATTCCTAAGGCAGAACGAGCGGCAAATTCGCCAACAGTTCCTGCTCCGATAATTACTACTTCGGTTGGTGGAACACCGCTAATATTCCCCAAAAGTAAGCCGTTTCCTTGGTTAGAATTGCTCATTAATTCCGATGCGATTAAGATAGAGGCAATTCCTGCAATTTCGCTAAGCGATTTTACAATAGGATATATGCCATGTTCATCTTTAATAAAATCAAAAGCTAAGGCTGTAATCCGTTTGGTTGCTAAGGCTTTAAAATAGGCTTTGCTTTGTGTTTTTAATTGTAATGCCGAAATTAAAACTGCTTGTGGATGCATCATTTTAATTTCTTGAATAGTTGGTGGTTCTACCTTTAAAATTATGGTACAAGCAAAAACTTCTTCTACACTATACGATACTTTTGCTCCAGCTTCGGAATATTCTTTATCTAAAAAATTAGATAAATCTCCAGCACCACTTTCTACCACCACACGATGTCCGCTATTTACTAATGCAGCAACGGCATCAGGAGTTAAAGAGATACGTCTTTCTTCCAAACAAGTCTCTTTAGGAATACCTATAAATAATTCGCCTTTTTGCCTTTTTATTTCAAGCATTTCTGGTTTAGGAAGCAGTTCTTCTTTGCTAAATGGACTAAATTGTGGTGTCATTTTATTATTAATTTTCTAGTATCCATATCTAAAATAGTAATATGAATTTCTGTTCGGTTTAAAGGTAGTAAATTTTTTACATTTTCAGGCCATTCTGCCAAACACCAAGCATTTTTTTCAAAATATTCGTCTAATCCTATTTCAAAAGCTTCTTGTTCGTTTTCTATTCGATAAAAATCAAAATGAAAAACAGTTTGGTCATCATCGGACATATACTCGTTAACTATTGAAAATGTTGGTGAGCTTACCGTATCGTGTACACCTAATTGTTTTACTATTTCTTTAATTAAGGTTGTTTTTCCGCTTCCCATTTCGCCAAAAAACAATATATTTTTAGATGTGCTAGTTTCTAAAATTTTAGTTGCGATTGCAGGAAGTTCTGTGATTGTATATTCTAAATGCATCTATTTTAAATAAAAATCTAAGGATTTGTTAATTAATTCTTTAGAAACGGTACAGTTTATTTTACAGTTTCCTATGGTGTCTAGCAAGGTAAATAAAATAATTCCGTTGTTGTTTTTTTTGTCGTGTTTCATTAATTCATGGAAACTTTCAATGTCTTTTTCACTAAAAGACACCTTTTTAAATAGCTGCGTTATTACTTTTTTTAATGCCATTAATTCTTTTTCAGGAAAGTTACATTCTTGCATAGAAATATACGATTCTGCTATTAATCCAATTGCAATTGCTTCGCCATGACGTAGATTTTCTTTGTTGTCGTTTTCTAAAAAGTAGGTTTCTATTGCGTGACCAATGGTATGTCCGTAATTTAAAATTTTACGTAAATTTTGTTCGGTAGGATCGGTTAAAACAATTTCATTTTTTATCTCAATAGAACGATAAATCCATTTTTGGATGGTTTTTTCGTTAAACGAACTGTTTTCTTGCATAGATTTCCATAAATCGGCATCGTAAGTTAGTGCATATTTAATGACTTCGGCTAAACCAGAATGTAATTCTAATTTTGGTAAGGTTTTTAGATATGAAAAATCTACTAGTAACAATTCAGGGTTTACAAACAAGCCAATTTGATTTTTTAAATTGTTAAAATCCACGCCTGTTTTTCCGCCAATCGAAGCATCTACCATGCCTAAAAGCGATGTAGGAATATTTATAAACCGTATACCTCTTTTAAAAGTTGCCGCTACAAAACCGCCTAAATCGGTTACCATTCCTCCTCCGATATTGATTAAAATACTTTTTCTATCGGCATTTAATCTGGTTAGTTCTTGCCAAACTTTAGAGCAAGTTTCTAAGTTTTTATGATTTTCTCCTGAAGGAATTTCAATAACATTATAGTCTAAATGTAACGGAAATTTACTCAAAAAAACAGGTAAACAATTCGCTTTAGTGTGCGAATCTACCAAAATAAATACGGTAGAGTAGGAGTTGGTTTTAAAAAAAGTTTCTAAAGCCAAATAGGTTTTACTTTCAAAATAAATAGTGTAGTCTTTTGCTGTAATTTCTTTAAATTCCATATTACAAAAATACTATAATGAATTTAGATAACGTGCCATAATTACGTCAATATTTTTAATACTTTTTTGTAACCATTGTAATGTAATTTCGTTTTTTTCGGTTTCGGATAATTGCCATTTTATAGTCGATTTGCGTATTTTTTCGGTTACATTTTGTAAAATAATAGCTGCAGCTACCGAAACATTTAGGCTTTCGGTAAAGCCATACATCGGAATTTTTACAAAACCATCTGCTTGATTCATAACCAAATCCGATACACCAGCTTTTTCAACACCAAATACAAAAGCCGATTTTTTTGTAATGTCAAAATCGTTTATATAACACGAATCGTTGTGAGGTGTTGTTGCAATTATTTGATATCCTTTGCTTCGTAAGGTATCTATACAATTTTGCGTATTGTGTTCTAAACCATCGTAATTGTGAAAATCCAACCATTTTTGCGAACCTTTTGCAACTTGATTAGACATATAGCTTACATACTTATTTTCAATAACATGTACATCTTGTATGCCAAAAATATCACAACTTCTAACAATAGCACTTTGGTTGTGTTTTTGGTATAAATCCTCTAATACAACAGTAAAATGCTTGGTGCGTTCTTGTAAAATATTGGTAAATTTTTTTATACGGTTTTCGGTTACTAAAGGTGTTAAATAGGTAATTTTCTTTTCTAGTTCTGTCAAAATAAAAGGTTAAATATTCAGCTACGAAAATAAACATTTTTTATTCTTTAGTTACAGTACAATTTCTTTTTGTATTTTTATTTTTTTTAAATTGATATGTAATGGAAAAATTACCAAAAAAAATTACCTTAATCGGAGCAGGAATTATGAGCGCTACTTTAGGAATATTCTTAAAAAAATTAATTCCGAATGCACAAATTGCTATTTACGAACGTTTAGATGAAATTGCAGCTGAGAGTTCCGATGCTTGGAATAATGCAGGAACAGGACATTCAGGCTTTTGCGAATTGAATTATACACCTATATTAGAAAACGGAACTGTAGATATACAAAAGGCTTTAAAAATTGGCGAACAATTTGAAATTTCTAAGCAATTTTGGTCGTATTTAAAGCAATTACCTGATTTTCCGTTAAAAAAAGCTTTTATTAACGATATTGATCATATGAGTTTTGTTACTGGTAACGAGAACGTTTCTTTTTTAAAAAAACGCTACCAAGAACTTACTAAATATGCTTTGTTTGAGGATATGCTATATTCCGAAAATTTTGAGGAAATACAAAAATGGATTCCATTAATGATGGAAAACCGAGATACTTCCGAAAAAGTTGCCGTTACTAAAATGGCAATTGGTACAGATGTAAATTTTGGAGCAATTACTAGAAATATGATTGCGTATTTAAAAACTTTAGATAATGTTACCGTACATTTAGGACAAGAAATTAAAGATATTGATTTTCAGGTGAATAAAACTTGGAAAATAAAAATTAAAGACTTACAATCCGAAAAAGAGTATATTACTACTAGTGATTTTGTTTTTATAGGAGCTGGTGGTGGTGCGTTGAAACTTTTAGAAAAATCCGATATTCCTGAAGGTCGTGGTTATGGTGGTTTTCCTGTAAGCGGACAATGGTTGCGTTGTACAAATCCGAAAGTAATTGCACAACACGAAGCAAAAGTTTATGGTAAAGCAGCAACAGGTTCGCCGCCAATGTCTGTTCCGCATTTAGATACTAGAATAATAAACGGTAAACGTGCTTTGCTTTTTGGTCCTTATGCAGGATTTTCGACAAAATTTTTAAAAAACGGCTCGTATTTAGATTTACCTTTATCTTTAGAGGTACACAATATTTGGCCAATGCTTTCCGCAGGATACCACAATTTTAAGCTAACCAAATATTTAGTAGAACAAGTTATGCAAACTCCAGAGGATAGATTTGCAGCTTTACAACGTTATTTTCCGAATGCCGATTTTAACGATTGGGAATTAGAAATAGCAGGACAACGTGTGCAAATTATTAAAAAAGATGCAGACGAAGGTGGTGTTTTAAAATTCGGAACAGAAATCGTAAAAGACAAAACAAATTCTTTAGTAGCCTTGCTTGGTGCATCGCCAGGAGCATCTACTGCGGTAAGTATTATGCTAGAAGTTTTAGAAAAATGTTTTCCTGAAAACATACAAACTGAAAACTGGAAAAACACCTTAACAGAAATGATTCCAACCTACTCAAAATCGTTAATTACCAATGCCGAATTATGTAGAGAAACACGAGCAAAAACAACTAAAATTTTAAAGCTAGAAGAATCCTAAATGAAAACCATCTTAAAATATTTACGAGATTTTTTACAAGAAAATTTTAATGTAAAAGTATATGTTTCTACCATTTTATTTTTGAGTGTTTTGGTATATTTTAATTATAGGTTTGATTTTGAGGATTCTTATATCGATGCCTATTATGGCAAACCAATACG
>CAMZLT010000230.1 GCA_947311745.1 uncultured Flavobacteriaceae bacterium
TACAAATACCGAGAGTATGATTGTTCAAGAAGCTTCTACAAGATTAGAATTAGTTCCTGGTAGAACAGAAAAAGTTAAAGAAACAATAACAGTTAAAGAAGCTTCTACAAGATTAGAAATCGTACCTGCTGTTTATGAACAAAGAGAATTTCAAGTAGTGATGCAACCAGCATCATCTAAAATAGAAATTATTCCTGCAGTTTACGAACAAAGAGATGTAGAAGTAGTAGTTAAACCTGCTTATACACGTTTAGAAGTTGTTCCTGCACAATGGACTAATGAAACCGTTACATATGTAAAAGGTACAAACGCATCTTCTTTAAAAGTTGTTCCTGCTGAATTCAGACAATCTTCACAAACTATTGTTACAAAAGTAGCTTCAGCAAGATGGGTAATGGGCGATAAAGCTCCTGACTGTACAGATAGCGACCCTAATGCTTGTAGAGTTTGGTGTTATACAAATGTACCAGAAGAGACGGTAACAGTTCCTGTACAAGAGTTAGTAAAAGATGCTACGGTAGTAACAGTTCCATGTACTGGAGGAAACGGAAGTTCTGACTGTACTGAAACTGGTACTTATACAAAAAGAGTATTAGTTAAGCCAGAAACTACAAAAGAAATTACGGTTCCTGCGGTTACTAAAATTGTTAAAAAAACAGTTTTAGTTAAACCTGCTTCAACAAGAAGTATCCCTATTCCTGCAGTAACAAAAACATTCAAAAAGACTGTTATGGTTACTCCTCCTACAACAAAAAGCATTACAATACCTGCTGTTACTAAAGTAATTACAAAAACAGTTATTGTTCCTGCTACAACAAGAGAAGTAACAGTTCCATCTCGTTCTAAAAACATCAAGAAAACTGTTTTAGCAAAAGCTGCTTCAACAAGAAGTATTCCTGTTGCTGGCGAAACTAGACAATTAACTAGAAGAGTTGTTGCAAAACAAGCTTGGACTACAGAAAGTTCTGTTGACCCAAGATCGCAAACAATAACTAAAGAAGTATTAGTTACTAAAGGTGGTTTAAAAGAATGGCAAGCAATTGACTGTAAATTAAAAACTCCTAATGCACTTCCTATCAATTGGAATGTAGGTTCTGCAACTTTAACTCCTGCTGCAAAAAGCATTATTGACAACAGATTAATGCCTGTGTTAAACGAAGGTGTTAGTATTGTTATCGCTTCACATACAGATGCTAGAGGTTCTAAAACTAGTAACCAAAGATTATCTGAAAGAAGAGCACAAGCAGTTGTAAACTATTTAATCAACGTAAAAGGTGTTAACCCAAGTAGATTAGTTGCTAAAGGTTACGGTGAAAACAGATTAACAAATAGATGTTCGGATGGTGTTACATGTACAGAAGCTGAACATAGAGCAAACAGAAGAACTACTTTTAGAGTTATTTCAAAATAATTTAAAGTAAACTCTTTAAATAAATAAGTAAAAGCTGTCCATTTTGGACAGCTTTTTTTTGAAATTTACATCCATCCCAATACCAAACACCTTATAACCAAAAAATCTATCATTTTCATCACAAAACCAAATTTCTATTATAACTGAAAATATTCAAAATTAAGCTAAAATTAATTCGTGCATTTTTATTCGTTTTTCAAAAATGTTCGTAAACCACTTCGTTAGGTTTTATTATATTTCAGATTTTTATAACGAAAACCTATGGTTTTTTAAATAAATTTACTTTCTTTTTCTGTCCTATCTCGCTAAAAGTTGCATTTATTACTTGAATTTAAGACATGTAAACAATAAATAAAACCGAAAAATTCAATTATAACTATGGACATAGCTTAAATTTGAAAAAAGTATCTTTACAGTAAGACTAATACATCATTATTAGCAATACTCGCTTTTCGATACATACCAAACTAATACTATGATTGTGTTCTCAAAACTTTACTACCTCATTATTTAATACTCATTTTATAATTTTCCCGCTACCGCACGATTGTATCGTGTGGCACCACTCTAATAAAAACAACTAATACTAAAAACATTCTTAATTTTGATTTAATGAATAGAAACTATAAATAAAGGTTAGTACACGTCTTTTGAAATTAAACCTATGTTAATTACAAAATTATGTATATTTGTTTATGAAAAATCAATTACTACTGTTACTATTCCTTGTTTTACTTTCGTGTAAATCTAAACAAGAATCTACAAAAAAAGCAATCGATACAGTAAAAAGTACACACACTTGGCAAAAACTAGGAGCAAACAAACCGTACACAGATAAATTAAATAAATTTTCGGCAAGTACTGAAAAATATTGGTTTGGAAACGGTCGCATTAGTTCGCTTTGGGCAGATCCTAATGATGCTAATCATTTACTTGCAGGTGTTTCGTTTTCAGGTCTTTACGAAACTTTTAACCAAGGAGAAACGTGGACTTATCTAACCAAAAACACGCCGACACTAGATATAAATAAAATTGTAAAACTACACGATACGTTATACATTTCTACTGGTTATAAATTTAAAAATCCGATACGGTTTTCGGCAATTAAAAAGAATTTTTATGGTTTCGGAATTTTAAAATCTTTTGATAACGGAAAAACTTGGTCCAAACCATCTGGTGATTTTTATGTATTGGATTTTTCGATGAGTAAAAACCATCGCACAATTTATGCTATTGATGATAAACGCGTTTACAAATCAACTAATAAAGGTAGTAGTTTTAAAAAAATTGCCGATTTAAGCACTAATTTTACTAGTAAAGTAGAGCTTTTTACTGTTATTGTACATCCTAAAAATCCGAATATCGTTTATGTAACTGCTTGTAATGGCACAAAAAAAGATAGCTATATGCTATTCAAATCTACAAATGGTGGAAAAACTTGGCAAAATAAAACCGATATCATTTCAAAATTTACAAAAAAAAGGCATAAATCTATTGGACACTATGTAAAAGATGTTTCTATGTTTTTATCTAAAAACGGAACGCTATATACGCATTTTTCTATTGCACATCGTTTCCCAAATGGAAAGAGAGAATATACTAAAGTGAATTCTATAACTTTAAAAAGTACCGATTTTATCAATTTTGAAATCGTTTCAGAGCAAATAGTAAAATCAGGAACGCACTTTATGCCAAAAATACACGAACAAAATGGCATTCTATTTTTAAAAGATTGGTATTTAAAGATAAAGATGCCTTCCGATACGGTATTTAAAAATATTGGTATTGGCAAAGTCCATCAAGACACTAGAGATGTTGTATATACCAAAAACGGAACGTTATTTTACGCAACCGATGCTGGACTTGTAAAAAGTACAAATAATGGTGAAACTTGGCAAAACGGATTCCCTAAATTAAATGCAAATCTTATTTTTGAAATGGGATATTATTCGGATGCCAATTCTAGATTAATTGCTATCGGAACACAAGATTGTGGCTACTACCTAAACGATTTTGATAACCAACCATATTATCCCATTGAAGTGCACGAAGGAGGAATTTATATTAGTCCACACGATAAAAACAGAATTTATATTAAAGACCGATACCTTAGTGTTTACAATGCCGAAACCAAACGCAAAATAACCCTAAAATTAAACAACGGAAAACCTATTTCTATCATGCATAAAGATGGTGTTTTGATGGAAGATCCTAATCTTAAAAATCGTTTATATGTTTCACATAATAAAAAATTATACGTTTCGGATAATTTGGGTAAAAAAGGTACTTGGAAAAATATTACACCAAAAAAAGGTTCTGGTCGTGGTGCAAGTATCGCAATTCCTAAAAGGAATAGCAATATTATTTATTTAGCAAA
>CAMZLT010000231.1 GCA_947311745.1 uncultured Flavobacteriaceae bacterium
GTTTTATGTTTTTTATCGGTTTTTTCTCGGCAATTTATTTAGGAATTGATAAATTATTCTTTCACAAAACGGCAAGATTAATTACAGAAAGACCTTTCTTTTATATTGCTTTAACAGCCATGATTCTTGGTACACAATTATTTTTAGCTGGATTTATTGGTGAGATAATTCTTAGAAATAATTCTAATAGAGAGCGATATAAAATTAAAGAAACACTTTAAACATCATACACTATTTAAAATGAGTCAAAGCAAAAACTACCTCCCAATTTAGTATCAGACATTAAAACAAGATTAAAATGGGACACTTATTTTTTGCAGGAGTTACACAAACTTTTCACCTAATCCCCAACTTTTATAACTGACCCATTTTTAATTAACTATTAATTGATTGTGCTGTATCTAAGGAATGACTAAAATAGTGAAGGTTATTAAAAACCTCACACCATATCCAAACCAGCCTTAATAAAATCGACAAACAACGGATGCGGATTTAAAACGGTACTTTTATACTCTGGATGAAATTGAACAGCAACAAACCACGGATGGTTTGGTAATTCAATAATTTCTACTAAATCGGTTTTTTTATTTTCCCCTGCAATTAGCATTCCTGCTTTAACAAAATCCGCTACATATTTATTGTTAAATTCATAGCGATGCCTGTGTCTTTCGCTAATTTCTTGTTTGCCATAAATAGCAAGTGATTTGCTGTTTTTTTCTAAAGTACAATCCCAAGCACCAAGACGCATTGTACCACCTTTTTCAGTTATTTTTTTCTGTTCCTCCATTAAATTAATAACAGGGTTTGTAGTATTTAGATCCATTTCAACAGAATTAGCATCTTTAAGATGTAGGACGTTTCTTGCAAATTCAATCACTGCCATTTGCATACCTAAACAAATTCCTAAAAACGGAATGTTATTTTCTCGTGCAAAGCGTACAGCATCTATTTTACCTTCAATACCTCTACCTCCAAAACCTGGAGCAACAATAATTCCGTTTAGATTTTTTAATTTTTCAGAAGTATTTTTTTCGGTTAAGCTTTCAGAGTGAATCCATTGTATATGTACCTTGGTTTCGTTCGTTGCTCCTGCATGAATTAATGCTTCAGAAATGGATTTGTATGCATCGTGTAATTCTACGTATTTTCCAATTAATCCGATTGTTATATGGTGTTTTGGATTTTTAAATTTGTATAAAAAATCGTTCCATTTTTCTAATTTAGGTTCTGTTTTTGTTTCTAAATTTAATTTATCTAAAACTACTTTATCTAATTTTTCGTCGAGCATTAAATTCGGAACATCATAAATGGTTTCGGCATCAATAGATTCGATAATTGAATTGGTTTCTACATTGCAAAATAAGGCTAGTTTTTTACGAATATTTTCGTTTAAATGTCTTTCAGTTCGGCAAACCAAAACATCTGGAGCAACTCCACTTTGCATTAGCATTTTTACCGAATGTTGTGTTGGTTTGGTTTTTAATTCTCCTGCTGCTGCTAAATACGGAACTAAAGTAAGATGAATTACCATAATATCTTTAGAGTCTAATTCCCATTTTAACTGTCTTACTGCTTCTACATAAGGTAAGGATTCTATATCACCAACCGTTCCGCCAATTTCGGTAATGACAATATCAAATTCGCCAGTTTTTCCTAAAATTTGGATACGATGTTTAATTTCATCGGTAATATGCGGAATTACCTGAACGGTTTTCCCTAAAAATTCGCCTTTTCGTTCTTTATTAATTACAGCTTGGTAAATTCTACCAGTAGTAACATTATTTGCCTGTGAAGTAGGTATGTTTAAAAACCGCTCGTAATGCCCTAAATCTAAATCTGTTTCTGCTCCATCGTCTGTTACAAAACATTCGCCATGCTCGTAAGGGTTTAACGTTCCTGGATCGATATTAATATACGGATCTAATTTCTGAATCGTAACACGGTAGCCTCTTTCTTGCAATAATTTAGCTAAAGATGCTGAAATTATTCCTTTTCCGAGTGATGAGGTAACACCTCCTGTTACAAAAATATATTTGGTTTTTGACATTACATTTAGGTTTCGCCAAAAGTACAAAGTCTTGTTTAATTAATAAAAATAAATTTTGAAAAATTTACTACGCAAAAATAGCTTTATCCACAAACGGAAGTGTTTTTAATTTTTCTACTATTTTCTTGGCTTCTGCTTGAGAAATACCTTTTGCAAAATAGAAGGTTTCCATTCCGTAATCAAATTTTAAAGCACCTCTTGTAAAGTCCAGTGATTTTAAGGAACGATTTCTTTTTTGGCGTATAAATGCATTTGGTGTATAAAAAGAATTTTCGCTAAAAAATTTTATTTGCTTTAAGTCAAATTCTTTTGATCTGCCTAATTCTCCAATTTTTCGTGCTATTTTTAAACTTTGCCTTTGAAAAGTAATGACTTCTTTTCCGAAAAGCATCCAAAAAATATTAAAAACAATCATAAAACCACCAAGTGTCCAAAAGGTTAACCAAAAAAGTATAAATAGATTTGCGAAAATGGGTGTGTCTGACGAAAACAACATAGATATCGCAAAAGTTTCGCCAAAAAACCATCCAACCATCCAAATAGATGAAAACACTATTACAAGCCAATTTTTTTGTGCAGGAATAGTAATAATTAATTCGTTAAAGTCTTGTTTTATAGTGGCTACGCCTTTTTTTGGAATTTCCATATTTTACTGGTATTTAGTTAATTTTGAATCTTTTTTTGCAAAGATAAAATTCATTCTACTTGCATCTTTTTGTGTTTTGGATAATGTGCCATTCTCACTTATAAACCATTTTTGATAACCGAATTTTTCTAAAAAAGACACTATTTTATCTTGATTGGTGTTTTTTGTAAACGGAACGTATTCTAAAATTTCAATCATTAAAATTGGTGAAAAATTTGTTAATACTTCTTGCATTCCCAGCAAGGCTGTATATTCTCCACCTTCAATATCTAATTTAATAAAATCAATTTTAGTAATCTGTTGATTTTTAACATAATTATCTAAAGATATAGTTTTTACTTTTACTGCATTATCTGAATCGGTAACGTAAGCCGAAACCATTCCTAAATTAGCATTATCCGTATTGTAAAAAAGTGTGATTTCGCCTTCTTTTTCGGTAATAGCAAAATTTTCTACTACAATATTTTTGAAATTATTTAGTGCAATATTCTCATTAAAAGCTTCTCTGTTTTTTGGGTATGGTTCAAAAGCATAAATATTTCCGTTTTCTTTAACTACTTTAGAAGCAACTAACGAATACAAGCCTATATTTGCTCCAATATCTATAAAAACACTTCCATCTTTTAAGATGTGTTTCAGAAATAAAAGTTCGGAATCTTCGTAAGCATCTAAAAAATATAAATTTTCTTGTACCCAATCAGTGATTTCCAATTTTAAAAGAATATTTTTTTTAAATTTTACGGTACGAACGACACCTTTAAATAAATTTAAGGGTAAAAATATTCTTTTATGTATTCCAAAAAAATGTGGTTTAAAAAAAGGAATTTTAAATAAAAACCGAAAAAAAATGGCTAGTATAGAACGCATTTCTATTTTTTAGGAATGTTTTCTAAAACTTCTAATAAAAATCCCCAATATTTTTGTGTAGATGAAATACTTGCTTTTTCGTCTGGTGAATGAGCACCACGAATATTTGGACCAAAAGAAATCATATCCATTTCAGGATAGTTTGTACCTAAAATTCCGCATTCTAATCCTGCATGACAAGCCAAAATATTTGGTTTTTCGTTGAATCGGTTTTCGTAAATTTTAGATAAGGTTTTTAAAATGGCAGAGTTTGGGTTTGGTTTCCAACCAGGGTATGAACCACTTAATTCTACTTTAAAATTACCTAATTTAAAAGTTGCAGTTAATTTATTTGCTAAATCCATTTTGCCAGATTCGATAGATGAACGTGTTAAGCAGGCAATTTTTATTTCGCCATCTTTTACAACAACTCTTGCTACATTGTTTGATGTTTCTACCAAGTCGTCAATATCAGGACTCATACGATACACACCATTATGTGCTGCATAGATAACTTTTAGTAGAATATCTTGTTCAGTTTCTGTTAAAGTGCTTTTTGGTATATCAATTTCCTCTAACAAAATAACCAAATCTTTTTCTAGGGTTGCGTATTCTGTTTTTATTTCTTGTGAAATGGAGTTGAATTTTTCTCCCATCGCATCTTCATTTTCCGAAATTACAATAGCATTACTTTCTCGTGGAATTGCATTTCGAAGGCTTCCTCCGTTAATTTCGGAAATTAAAATAGTATCTTGAATGGCATACAAAATACGATTCATTAATTTGTTTGCATTTCCGAAACCTTTATGAATATCCATTCCACTGTGTCCTCCTTGCAGCCCTTTTACCGTAATTTTATATGCGTGAACTTTTGTGTTTATTTCTTTTGGTTGGTATGTTTTTGTTGCAGTTATATCAATTCCTCCTGCACATCCAACGCCAATTTCATCATCGTCTTCGGTATCTAAATTTAATAGAATTTCGCCATCTAAATAACCAGCTTGTAATCCTATTGCACCTGTCATACCAGTTTCTTCATCAATAGTAAAAAGTGCTTCAATTGCAGGATGTTGTATCGTATTAGATTCTAAAATAGCCATAATGGAAGCAACTCCCAAACCATTGTCTGCTCCTAAAGTTGTTCCTTTAGCTTTAACCCAATCGCCATCTACATACATTTGAATGCCTTGCGTGTCAAAATCAAAATCGGTATCGTTGTTTTTTTGACAAACCATATCTAAATGGCCTTGCAATACAACTGTTTTTCGATTTTCAAAACCTTTAGTAGCTGCTTTTTTAATAATTACATTACCTATAGGATCTACTTGTGTATCTAAGCCTAATTCTTTTCCGAAATTCACCATAAAGGCACGAACTTTTTCTTCTTTTTTACTTGGTCTCGGCACTTGGTTTAGTAGTGCAAAATTTTTCCATACTTCTTTTGGTTCTAAATTTTTAATTTCGGAATTCATAATTTAAATTTGTTTTTTTAATGTAGTAATGTGTTAATGTAACAATGTAGTAATGTTTTAATGTAACAATTTTTAATGTAGCAAATTTACAAAATAGAAACGTATTATCGTACTTATTCTATTTCAATAATGGTGTTTTTAATTGGTTTTCGTACTTTTTTTAAGGTTTGCATAAAATCCTCTTTATCTCTATGTCCAACTGGTAATAATAAAACAGCATGTAATTTTTTGGACTTCAAATCTAAAATTTCGTCAAACTTGTCGGCATTAAATCCTTCCATTGCACACGAGTCAATTTTTTCTACGGCACAAACGGTTAGTAAATTACCTAAGGCTATGTAGGCTTGTTTTATAGCAATATCTCGTAATTCGGTTTTAGATTTTATAGCAAAGCTATCTTTTAATTGTTTTCGGTACCTACCAATTATCTCTTCGGAAGTGCCTCGTATTTGCTTTTCCAAATCAAAATATGCATCTACGGAATCAATGCTAAAATCCGTATCAATTGCCAAAACTAACAAATGCGAACAGGTAGTTATTTGTTGTTGAAAGTACGCGTGTTCTAGTAATTTTTCTTTAAGGTTTTTATTGGTTATTACAAGCATTTTTAAAGGCTGTAATCCAAAAGAGGTTGCGGTTAAATTAAAGGCTTGTTTTAAGCGTTGTATTTTTGTTTTAGACAGCTTTTTAGTAGTATCAAATTTTTTACAAGCATATCGCCATTTTAATTGTTTTATGGTTTTTGGCATACGTATTTTTAGTTAACTAATATTTTAAGGCTTATCGTCTAGAATAATTTGGAGCTTCTTTAGTTATGGTTATAGAATGCGGATGGCTTTCATTCATACCAGAAGCGGTAATTTTTACAAATTTAGCATTTTTTTGTTCGTTAATATTTTTTGCACCACAATATCCCATTCCTGCACGAAGTCCTCCAACAAATTGATGAATAGTTTCTTGCAATTCGCCTTTGTATGCAACACGACCAACAATTCCTTCAGGAACTAATTTAATATCTTCCTCTACATCTTGAAAATATCTATCCTTTGAGCCTTTTTTCATTGCTTCGATAGAACCCATTCCACGATAAGATTTGAATTTTCTACCTTCAAAAATAATGGTTTCTCCAGGAGATTCTTTTGTTCCTGCGAGTAATGAGCCTAGCATTACACAGTCAGCTCCTGCAGCAATGGCTTTAGAAATATCACCTGAATATCGAATTCCGCCATCGGCAATTACAGGAATCCCTGTTCCTTTTAAAGCATTGGCAACTTCCATTATAGCAGATAATTGCGGAAAACCAACTCCTGCAACAATACGAGTAGTACATATAGAACCTGGGCCAATACCTACTTTTACAGCGTCAGCACCTGCTTTTACTAAAAACATAGCAGCTTCGGCTGTTGCAATATTTCCTACAATTACATCGGTTTTAGGATAGTTTTCTTTTAAGCGTTTTAAAACAGAAACCACTCCTTTTGAATGTCCGTGAGCAGTATCTACAACCAAGGCATCTACTCCTGCTTGAATTAATAGTTTTGCTCTTTCAAACGTATCACCTGAGACACCAATTGCAGCAGCTACACGTAATCTACCATAACTATCTTTATTTGCATTTGGGTTTTCGCTCACCTTAATAATATCACGATAGGTTATTAATCCAACTAATTTATTATCGGAATCTATTACTGGTAATTTTTCAATTTTATATTCTTGTAGGATTTTTTCTGCTTCCTTTAATGATGTTCCGACTTTGGTAGTGATTAAATTTTCTTTAGTCATTACTTCGTCAATTTTACGTTCCAAATTATTTTCAAATCGTAAATCACGATTAGTAATAATTCCGATAAGTAAATCATGGTCATCTACAACAGGGATACCTCCAATTCGATATTGACGCATTAATTCTTTAGCTTTTAAAACTGTTGCGTCCTTTTTTACGGTAATCGGATCGATAATCATTCCTGATTCTGAGCGTTTAACTTTCCGAACTTCGTTTGCTTGTGCAGTTGGAGTCATATTTTTATGCAGTACGCCAATTCCTCCTTCACGAGCCATAGCGATTGCCATTGCCGATTCGGTAACAGTATCCATTGCTGCGGAAACGATAGGAACGTTTAGGTTAATGTTTTTGGTTAACTTTGTTTGAAGTTTTACTTGATTTGGAAGGGTTTCGGAATATGCTGGTACTAAAAGAACATCGTCATAGGTTAGTCCTTCTCCGAAAAATTTTGTTGTGTCTAAAGCCATTGCAATTAGTTAAGAATTAATTGCATGCAAATATAGGCTATTTTTAAAATGTAATGTATATTTATTTCACAAAAAAATCCTGATAGTAAACTATCAGGATTTGTTTTTGGGTGAAAGATGGGATTCGAACCCACGACCCTCGGAACCACAATCCGATGCTCTAACCAACTGAGCTACAATCACCGTTTAGCTATTAAAACGCAATGCGTTATCTTTAGCGGTTGCAAATGTAAAATATTTTTCTTTTATCTACGCAAAAAAATTAAATTAATTTATCTAATGATGAAACGGCCGCATATCTTTCTGTAGTAAAGCCTTCGGCATATTCTTTACCAATTAATCGTCCTAAATCTTGTGCACGATATAAAATACTGTCTAAGAAGTTTTTACTAGTAATTGGTGATATTGGTTCGTTACTGTTTGGGTTATAAAATTGCGAACTATATGCTTTTACAGCTTTCATTTTTACATCCATAAAACCTGTTACATCAACCACAAAATCAGGCTCTATGTTTTTCCATTGTATGTAATGGTATACTTTTTTTGGTCGCCAAGCTTCTTGAGCTTTGTTATCTAAAGTGGTTTCTATTTTTCGTAATCCAGACAAAAAACAAGCATCACTAACTAATTTACTCCCTTTAGGATGGTCAATATGTCTATCGTCAATTGCATTACATAATACAATTTCTGGTTTGTATTTACGAATAATTTCTATCACTTTTAACTGATGTTCTTTATCGTTTACGAAAAAACCATCTGCAAATGCTATATTTTCACGAATGCTTAGATTTAGAATTTTTGCAGCTTTTTTTGCTTCTTTACCACGTATTTCAGCGGAGCCTCGCGTACCTAGCTCACCTCGAGTTAAGTCTAAAACACCAACTTTTTTTCCTAAAGAAATTTCTTTTGCAATGGTTGCTCCACAGCCTAATTCAATATCGTCTGGATGTGCACCTATTGCAAGAATATCTAGCTTTATCATATACTTGTTTTATAAAGGGGTAAAAGTAAGAAAATAATTATAATATTGGTTTTTTAAAATCTATCCCATATTCGCCTTGAAAATATATTTTGGCATTTAATGCTGTAAAAATAAATGAAATTATTTCTAAATTGGTGTTTTTTCTGTTAGCGTTTTCTATTTTGGATATTTGCATCTTAGATAAATTTACTAGTTTGCCTAATTGTGCTTGTGAAATACCTCTTTTTTTTCTAAGCTCACGTATTGCCTTACCTAAATTTTCGGCATTTAACTCGTGAATTAAGAACTCTTGGTTTCGTATTTTTTTATTTATGAAATACGTTTCGGCAGTATTAAACTTTGGCTTTTTCAAAACGGATTACTTTAATGCTTGGTTTAAATCGTAAATCAAATCTGTTACATTTTCAATCCCTACAGATAATCGTAATAAACCATCTTTTATACCTTGTTTTTTTCTTTCGGCTGCTCCGAGTAATTTGTGAGAAGTTTCTGCTGGTTGTAAAATAGTAGATTCTACACCTGCAAGACTTAAGGATGGTTTTATTAAGTGTAATTTTTTTTGAAATATTTTCGGATTAATACTTTCTATTAATTCAAAAGATAGCATACCGCCAAACCCTGTCATTTGTCTTTTTGCCAATTCATAATTTGGATGACTTTTCAAACCAGGATAATACACTTTTTTTATTTTGGTATGTTGCTCTAAAAATTCGGCAATTTCTTGTGCATTTGCATTGTGTTTTTCTATACGAACCGCTAAAGTTTTGATGCTTCTTTCTAGTAAATAAGAAATAAAATGACTTAAATTACCTCCTAAATTTTTACCTGTTTGGAATATTTTTTCTATAATATTTTTATTGGAAACAACGATTCCTGCTAAGATATCGCTGTGTCCTCCTAAATATTTTGTTGCAGAATGTAGCACCACATCTATACCAAAATTAATTGGCTGTTGATTAATTGGTGATGCAAATGTATTGTCAATAATACTAATTAAATTATATTGTTTGGCCAAATCTGCAATTGCTTGAATGTCTACTATTTTTAAAAGCGGATTAGAAGGTGTTTCTATATAAATTACTTTGGTGTTTTCTTTTATTTTTGCCTTAAAATCCGAAGTTAAATTTCCTTCCGTAAAGGAATATGAGATACCATATTTTTCTAAATCATGTTCTACAAAATGAAAAGCTCCTCCATAAATATCTTTTTGCAAAACAATATGATCGCCTTTATTTAAAAGAGCTAGCAGCGTTGTGCTAATTGCGGCCATACCAGAGGCGAAAGGCAAACCTGCTTCGGCATTTTCTAAACTGGCAATTTTTTTACCGATTACTTCTTGGTTTGGGGTGTTAAAATATCTAGGATATCGCAAGGTGTCTTGATCTAGATAGGCATAGGAAGTAGCCATAAATATTGGTGAAATCGCTCCGTTAAATTGCGTATCTTTTACTTCGCCATTGTGTACACACTTGGTTTGTATCTTTTTTTTCACGTAAAATAATGTTAGTAATGTTGTGCACGAATATACAATATTTTACAATATTTTTATTTTTTTGTGTAAAAAAATGGTAAAATGATAATTGATTTAGGCTTTGTCAATTTTTCCGAAAAGGTGTTTTTTAGTATTTGACCAATGGTATTTTCTATAAAAAACATAAAATAAAATAGGATACAAAATAAAAACAGGAAAAAAAGCTTCCAAACTCAAATTAGGTTCGGATGTATCTATCAGTAAGGCATCCGTTTGAAAGACAACCCAATCTTGTGTAATGAATAATGCACCAACAATATTATTTGCAGCATGAAATCCTAAAGCTAATTCTGTACCTTCATCCATTAGTGTTATAATTCCTAAAAATAA